>DIXG01000086.1:29211-54261 GCA_002436005.1 Anaerolineaceae bacterium UBA6086
AAGAATGGGCGGGTTGAAGTCCGCAGTCCGAAGGATGGGTATGCAATTTCCGGAGTGGGGGCTTTAGTCTGCAATGGAAACAGGTTCCTGACTTTTTCGGTCGCGTAAGAAAAAGAAGTAATACATCACAATTGAAATGCTATAGAGGGTGATCGTCCCGATAAAGGGTGGGCCGAAGCCGTAGTTGACCTGGAGAAACCCGCTGATCACAGGGCTGAAGGCACGGCCAAAGCTGTTGACCATGCTATCCAGGCTGGCAACCATCGCCCGTGATTCGGGGTCAACCTGTTCCATGATAAAGGTCTGATAGACGGGGGAGCTCATGTTCATCAAGGTGAGCCGCACGTAATAGGCCAGTGCGCTCAGCTCAAAAACGGGTGAGAACCCCAGCAGAATAAGAAAGGGTACTGATAAGCCCTGAGAAAAAACAACCACTTTGATCTTGCCAAACTTGTCTGCAAAAGCGGGTGCAAGGATCAACCCGACTCCCATCGCCAGGGACCCCCAGGCAAAGATGACACCGATCGCCGGGTCGGGCTGGTTGTGCACTTTGCTGAAAAAGATATTCATAAACGGCATGATCAAGCCGGCGCCGATGGAGGTGACAAACAGGGGCAGCAAGAGTTTGGTGAGCTTTTTGGGATGTTCCCGGGCAAACCGCAGCGGGGCAAAGGTAGCGCGTTCGCCAAAGGGGATTTGGTTTCGCCTGAGCATCACCCGGGGGATGACTGCAATGATCACCAGCACAGCCGCTACTCCAATTGCCCAGGCATAGGCGGTGGAACTGACCGCACTGACATTAAGAAATTCACCAAACCAGGTCGGCAGATAACCGCCGATCCAGTCGCCAACTGAAAAGGCAGCCATGCGCAACCCAGAGCTGATGCTAAAGAGGTAGGTTCGCTCCAATTCTCCGCTGTTTTCCATCAAAAAAGGACCGCTGACCACACTGCCCAGGCTGGAACCCAAGCCCATCAATACATTCATGATGATCAGCATGCTGACAGAGGGGAATATGACCATCAACAGCATCGAAATGCCCACGACGAGACCAGAGGCAGCCAGTGAGATTTTTCTACCCATATAATCCGCCAGGTAACCCATGGGCAGGGCGGCAATCAGCACGGTCATGCTGCTGACGGTGGAGAGCAGCCCCATCAGGGTTTCGTCATAGCCGAGACTGCGCAGAAAAAAGTTGAAGAGGATGCGGTGGATGCCAAAGCCAGCGCCATAAATGATGATGCTGATCAAGTATTTCCGTGCGTTTGGACTGAAGGCACGTACGCGTTGAATATAGGTTTGAATCACCCTATCCCTGGGTTTTTCTTTACGACCTTTATCCTGTGCTGGCACCCAGGTCAGTCTCCTGATAAGAAGGTTTGTAGCCGTTCGATGGTGACGTTGACCCCATGTCTGCGTAAGGCGTACCGTCGTTCAGATTTGGGAGAGATGGTCACCTGAACCAACCCGGCAAGGCGTAAATTGTGAATGTGGTGGATGACCGTCGGCGGACGTAACCTCAACACCTTTGCCAGCTCGCTGGGGGTAAGAGGTCTCTCAACCAGGTAGCGCAGGATGCGCAGGCGCGTGGGATCTGCCAGTGCCTTTAAAGCGTTCAGCAGTTCATCGGGCACCAGGTCACCAGGTACAAGGGTTGTGCCTGCGGGACGGTCACCAAACACAATGATTCCGGTATCTTCGCTCAGGCGATCAACAAACACAAACGGCGCACCCCAAAAGGAGGGGGCGATGATCAAATTATCCACATTTGAGATGGTTTCGATGCGCACACCTGCAGAGAGCTCTTCCAAAACCGAGGTCATATCCTTCTGATTGGCCAGAGCCTGCACTTCTTCTAATGCTCTGGTTTGCGCCGGCAAGATGCGCACCTCTTCTTCCTCGAAGAAGTTTGTCACATAGGCTTCAAGCGCAGCCAGCAGGTCTTCTCCAAATTGAGTTCGGTTTGCCCAGGCTTCAAAGAGGGCGCGAATGGCAGGTTTGGTTGCCCGTGAGGCTGATAGAAGATGGTCTGTAATTTCTGCTTCGATGCCAGCGGTGAGGCGCTGTTTTCCTTCAAGCGAAAGGAGGAATTGTTTATTCACTTCTGTGTTTTCATCGTTTTTTGAACCAAAGGTCAGGGCAAGCAGGCGTTCTTCTGGCGGCAGGGATTTGAGTGCAGCCAGCACAGCACACGCGTTTTTAGGTTCGGGAAGGTCATAGATGAAAGATAGTGGTACAGGAATGAATTTTTGGAAATTTTCGAGCGTATCTCGCAATGGCATCGGGATGCGCGACCGAACACCGGCTGCCCAATAGGGGCGCAAGCCATATTCTTCTGGTTGGTGAAGAATAGTCAGGCTGATGAATAGATCATACGCGCTGCCCTTTTCCCAAATGATCGTGGGTTGATAATTCATTGATACACCTCTGAGAAATCAAATGGCGAACCTGTGGCTGACATGCAACAATGATTTTGCGGTATATCCAGTTATTAAACTGAAGAGAGTGTCTTGGTGATGAAGCCGTTGGTTCTTGATAAATTTACATGTTTTCTTAATCTGTTAGATAATAATCTAATAAAAGAGTATTGTCAAGGCTTTTCACGCAGATTTCTGTGAGAATTTTCCTGGCTGTGATAAAAAGATATGGTTGCCGGCAGGCCATGACTGAAGCGAGATTGCCTGTTTCCTCTTCACCGTTCTGCAGTATGACAGACTCTTCGACGGGGTGCTACAATTATGATATCACACGTTCAGCTGGCGCATCCGTACAATTAGGTCTGAACTATGTGCCTTAACGATGAAAAATGATTTTCCAAAGGATTGGATAACCCGCACGCTATTGATCTTGATGATCGGGCTTGCTACTGTGGGCGCATTTTTTGTGCACAGGATGGTCAGACGTATGGTGGCTGTCACCAATGCGGTTTCCCTGCCAGGCGACCCTGTGCTCACAGATAGGGCAGCGGGTAACCTCGATCAGGAGGGGGAACCGGTTTCAGATGGAACAGTGCCACCGCCGGCGGCAGACATGCCGGATCCCGATCCATGGGATGGTGTCAGCCGGGTAAACGTGCTGGTGTTGGGACTGGATTTGCGCGATGGTGAGAGCGAAGACGCCGCCCCGCGCTCAGACACAATGATCCTGCTTTCGATGGACCCGCTCAAAAACACTGCCGCAGCGATTGCCATTCCCCGGGATATGTGGGTGCCCGTGCCGGGGTTTGGCTATTACAAGATCAACACGGCTTTCCGTTTTGGCGAGCTTTATAACCTGCCAGGGGGAGGTCCCCAGCTTGCTGCAAGGACTGTGGAGGAGTTTTTGGGGATCCCGGTGCATTATTATGCACAAATTGATTTTCAGGCGTTTGTTGATTTCATTGATCATATTAATGGGATCAAGATCACCTTCGATGAGCCCTACACCCTTGACCGCCGTGGCAAATGGAACACGGTCACGCTGGAACCCGACACCTATGTGTTGAGCGGGGAATATGCCCTGGCTTATGCCCGCGATCGAAAATCAGAAGGGGATGATTTTGATCGTTCTGATCGGCAGCTGGAAGTGATTTTGCTGATCCGTGATCGTATTTTGGAATTTGACCAGTTGCCGGGGTTGGTGAAGAACGCGCCGGCGATCTATGAAGATCTTTCAAGTGGTATTCGGACCAATATGAGCCTCACCCAGGTTGTCCAGTTGGCTTGGAAAGCCAGGGAAATTCCGCGCGAAAACATCCGCATGGTGGTGATTGGTCCCTCACAGGTGACTATCGAGAAGTCGCCCGATGGGTTGGACATTCTGCGTCCAATTCCAGATCAGATCCGCTTACTGCGTGATGAGGCGTTGGCACAGGAGAGCGTTCTGGCGCCGGTGGCAGAAGGAGACCTGTTGCGCCTGGCGGCAGATGAGAACGCCAGAATCATGCTGATGAACGCCAGTTCACAACCCGACCTTGGCGAGCGCACCTCCGATTGGCTGCGGTTACAGGGGTTGGATGTGGTAGGTGTGGGTTCCATCCAGTATTCAGCGATTTCCACTTTGGATTTGCGTGGTCCTGCGCCTTACGCGCTTCGCTGGTTGATGGAAACCTTCGGATTGACCCAGGGACATATTAAATTTTCATTTGATCCGGACTCCGATGCGGATATTGTCCTGATATTGGGCGATGATTGGGCATCCAAAAACCCGATGCCTTGAAGTAAGGGGTAGAAGTGTTGAGGAAATTGAGCATTGTTTTGAATGTGCTTCGCCTGGACTTTAGCATTCCCCGAAGGTGTCCCCGAAGGTATGCAACCCTGATTAAAGTGGATAAAATGTCATGATGCCCAATAATCAAATGAATCATCCCAATAAGCAGAAAACCTGGTTAAAAGTTGTCTTGATATTGATCATTCTAGTTGCCCTGAGTGTAGTTGTGTACTTCCTGCCCCCAGTGCATGACCGGTTGTCTTGGCGGTTGGCTAACCTGCGAGCGCAGATTGGCTATTTTTTCAATCCGCCTGAAGAGCTGATATTCTCCCCTGAGCAGCAGGCTGAGATGGAGGCGATTGTTAACCGAACCTTGACTGCCATTGCACCACCGACCGAGATGCCACCACAGGTAACGCCCACGGTCACCGATGATTTTCAGCCTTCTCCTACCGCCACACTGACCTTGACACCCACCATCACCCCGACTCCTATTCCTGGTTCTGTCAATCTGAGTGGGGTAAGGCATGAATATCAAAAAATGAACAATTGCGGTCCGGCAACGCTTGCTATGGCGCTTTCTTATTGGGACTGGGGAGGGGATCAACAAGACACCCGCTTGTGGCTGCGTCCGCACCCAGAGGATCGCAATGTGATGCCGTATGAGATGGAGAACGCTGTTTTTAATCATACTGACCTGGCAGCGCTGGTGCGTTGGGGTGGGGATGAGGAGATCCTCAAGCAGTTCATCGCCGCAGGTTTTCCGGTGATCATTGAAAGGGATATGGGAGATGTGCGCCCCAATGAGGATTGGACCGGGCATTTTGGCGTGATCACTGGCTATGATGACAGTCGCGGGCGTTTCATTTTACAGGATTCTTATGTCATGGCAAATTACCCCCTGGCATATGAAGACCTGAATCGCTATTGGCGAGCGTTCAACTATGTTTATCTGGTGATTTATCCACCCGAAAGAGAGACAGAGGTGAGGACGATTCTCGGACCGCAGTCAGATGAAGTTTATAATCATCAGCAGGCAGTCGAAAAGGCGGAAGACGAAATATCCATGCTGGAAGGTCGTGATTTGTTCTTTGCCTGGTTCAATTACGGCACCAGCCTGGTCAACCTGGGTGATTTTCTGGCGGCGGCTCAGGCTTATGATTTCGCTTATAACGAAATTTATCCAACAATTCCATCGGAGGCGCGCCCCTGGCGGATGATCTGGTACCAGACCGGGCCATACTTCGCCTATTACCACACCGGGCGTTACCAGGATGTGATCAACCTTGCTGATCTGACTTTATCGGTGACTGGCGTGAGGGAGATTGAAGAGACCTGGGTGTGGCGTGGGCGTGCAAAGCTGGCTTTGGGCGATCAGGCAGGTGCAATCGAGGATTTTTATACAGCGCTCAACTATCATCCTGGGTGGGACGTGGCCATCATCGAACTGCAAAATTTGGGGATTACGCCCTGAACGCACAACAGGTGAAAGCAAAGGCTGAACGAGGAAGCACGTTTCCCGGCAAGTCACAAGGCGGGCTGATATTTAATCAGCACTGTGCCAGGTCAAAAAATTTTTGAAATTGAGAATTCCTCTCATTTTGCATAAAAAATGGGAGGGGTTATAATCCCTTGTATGCCAAAAAAGCAGTGGAATATCCCAAAAAAGAAAAATAACCGGCTGCTGAAGGTCTTGCTGATCCTTACTGTGCTGGGGGTTTTTCTGGTCGTGCTCTATTTTTTACCGCCGATCCATGACCGTCTCTCGTGGCGGCTAACCAATATTCGGGCGGATATCTTCTATTTTTTTAATCCCCCAGAAGAGACTATTTTCTCACCTGGACAGCAGGCAGAAATGGCTGCTATTGTCAATCAAACACAGACGGCACTGGCACCTACCGCCACAGAAACGCTCGTGCCGACTCTCACACCGACCAATTACATCAGCCCCACACCGACGCTGACGCCATCACCCACGCCATCGCCCACGCCAATTCCTTCGTCCGTCAGACTGGAGGGCATGGTGCATGAATTCCAAAAATTCAACAATTGCGGGCCAGCCAATCTTTCCATGGCACTGTCCTATTGGGGTTGGGAAGGGGATCAACTGGTTACAGCAGCCAGCCTGAAGCCCAAGCAAGAAGACCGCAATGTGATGCCCTATGAAATGGCGGATTACGTCAACCAGGAAACCAATTTCAGGGCGTTGATTCGCTGGGGCGGCGATCTTGAGATGCTTAAAAAATTCATAGCCGCAGGAATACCGCCCATCATCGAGAAGGGTTTTGAGGAGGAGGTAGCTCAGAACGCCTGGATGGGACATTATGGTTTGATCACTGCTTACGATGAGGAAAAAGAAATCTTCATTATTCAGGATTCTTACGTAGGGGAGGATTACGCAAACCCCTATGATAAGGTCCAGCGGCATTGGCGGTCGTTCAATTATGTCTATCTGATCATTTACCCTCCTGACCGTGAAGCAGAGGTGATGAGCATTCTGGGACCGCAGGCTGATGAGACCTTCAACCTGCAGTATGCGGCTCAAAAAGCAGCGCAGGAGATTAACCAGCTGAGCGGGCGAGAGCTGTTTTTTGCCTGGTTTAATTATGGCACCAGCCTGGCGAATTTGGCGGATTATTACGGGGCTGCCCAGGCTTATGATAGCGCTTTTGAAGTTTACGATGAGCTTGCAGCCAAGCCCTGGCGCATCACCTGGTATCAAACCGGTCCATACTTTGCCTATTACTACACAGGGCGTTACCAGGATGTGCTCGACCTGGCAAATATCACCCTCAGTTATTCATCGGTCCAGCCAGCGATTGAAGAATCCTGGGTTTGGCGTGGACGAGCCAAGGTCGCCCTGGGCGATATTGAAGGTGCGATTGAGGATTTTCGTTCAGCTCTGGAATGGCATCCCGGCTGGTGGGTGGCAGAGCAAGAGCTGAGCGCACTGGGTGCCACCCCATAAAAATTTAAATAATTAAATCCCCTGAGTAGAAGGGGATTTTTTGTCAGGATTTGCAAATCAGGCTTATTAAAATTATAATAAATACCATCAAGAATATCGATAATAGTTATTCATCAAAAGGAGACTTTTATGTTCCATAAGCTAACCCAAAAACTGGATCAATCATTCCAAATCGACCCGGTGGATGCCCATTGCGACATTCCCTGCGGCATTTATGACCCGCATCATGCGCTGATTGGCGCGCTGACGGTCATCCGCATGGTGGATTTGATCAATGATGTGGTGAAAACACATGGTGAAGGGTCGACCGCAGAGTTCATCAACAGCATGGCACGCTATATTGCTGTCAAAGAAGAACACGCTGAACTGACCAAGCATGAAATTCGCGTCATTTATGGCGACTTTATCAAAGACGCGCACATTGAAAAGTATCCCCAGCTTCCCGGCCTGGTGCACAAGATCATGCAGCTGGGTTCCAAAGCTCGCCAGACGGTGAATCGCGAGACCGCGCTGGATCTGTTGGCGGCGGTCAATGAATTTGCTGAGATCTTCTGGGCGATCAAGGGATTTGAGACCAAGGTAGTGAAGTCCCCATTCCCGGTCAGCGAAGATATGGTCTTACCGATCCTCTAAAAGTTGATCCTGCGTTTACTCCGAATCCGCGGCCACAGCCTGTTTCCGGATTTCCGGGAGGGCGATTATGTGCTGGTCGCGGGTTTTCCTTTTCCCTCTGGTAAAATCAGGGTTGGCGATAAGGTTGTCTTTCGCCAGCCCAGGTACGGCCTGTTGATCAAGCGGGTGCACCAGCTTCTTGAAAATGGGCATGCGCTTGATGTGCGCGGCACCCAAATTGACAGCACCGACAGCCGAAATTTTGGCCCGGTGCCGCTGTCGCAAGTTCTGGGTAAGGTAATCTGGCATATTCGGCAAAAAGACACTTAAGAAGGGATATCTACCCGGTTTGAAAGCAGATCTGATCTTATTGCTTACGGCCGCCATTTGGGGTTTTGCCTTTGTCGCACAGCGTGTGGGCATGGACCATATGGGGTCGTTCACGTTTAATGCCATTCGTTTCAGCCTGGGGGCAGTGTCGCTGCTGCCCATTTTGGTTTATCAAAAGAAGCATTCATCCCATCAGGACCAGGGACCGAACACCCGCTACCCGGGTGGGGTCCTGTTGACGGGGCTGGCGCTCTTTGCCGGGGCATCGCTGCAGCAGGTCGGTTTGATGGGCACCACGGCTGGCAAAGCCGGTTTTATCACCGGTTTATACGTGATCCTGGTGCCGCTGCTGGCGCTTTCCTGGGGGCGGCGCACTCACCTGGCACACTGGATTGGGGCTGTCCTGGCAGTGGTAGGGCTGTATTTCCTGTCTGTGCAGGGGGGCTTTCGCATCTCGTCCTACGATCTGATTGTCCTGGCTGGGGCTTTTGTTTGGGCAATCCATGTACATCTGATTGCTCGTTATTCCCCAAGGGTTGGGCCAATTCGTCTGTCTATTTTTCAGTTTGCCATCTGCGGTGTGCTCAGCTTGCTGGTCGCGTTGGCGTTTGAACCGATCAGTTTCAAGGGGATCAGCGAGGGTCTGTGGCCGATCCTCTATGGCTCTTTTCTCTCCGTGGGGTTAGCCTACACGCTGCAGGTGGTTGCTCAGCGCACCGCAGACCCCGCCCATGCCGTGATCATTCTCAGCCTGGAGGGCGCGTTTGCCGCGTTGGGTGGGTGGCTGGTGCTGCAAGAGGTGTTGACTCCCAGGCATCTGGCAGGGGCGTTCCTGATATTAACCGGAACGTTGATCTCACAATTTCTGGGAAACACTCATGCCAGCGTGCAAATGTCTGCAGAATCGGTTTCGGCTGGGCGATCTGAAGAAAATAAGTGATAAGATAATGGATATTGGATGATGGACGCTGATGGTCAAATTGAGAAGGAGATGGCATGGCTGAGAAAATCATCTTAGATGTGGATACGGGTTCTGATGATGCTGTTGCGATCATGACAGCGATTCTCTCACCAGAGATACAACTGGAAGCCGTTTGCACGGTTGCTGGGAACAAGGACATCGACAAGACGACGGAAAATACGCTCCGTGTGATTCAGCTGATGAACGCTGATGTGCCGGTCTATCGCGGGTGCGGGGGTCCGCTGGTGAAATTTCTGCGCGAAGACCGTGTGCCGATCCGCATGGCAAAATTGAAACTCGAGGTTGACGGGAAAGAAATCCAGATGCACTCCGATTATTTGGATCTTCCTGCAGCGTCGTTGGCTGCACAAGCGGTGCCAGCCCCTGTGTTCTATCTGGATTATCTTCGCAAAGCCGCAGAGCCGGTCACGCTTGTCGCGGTCGGACCGCTGACGAATTTGGCAGTGGCGTTCATGTTGGACCCAACAATCGTTGAAAAGATCAAGCGAATTGTGGTCATGGGTGGGGGATATCAGGTGACCAATGCCTCGCCTACGGCAGAATTTAATATCTGGTTTGACCCCGAAGCCGCCCAACGGGTGCTGACCAGCGGAGCACCGGTCTATTTTGTGCCGCTGGATGCCACCCATGCAGCCTGTGTTTCAAAAACGGATTGCGCAGAGCTGCGCAGGATTGGAACGGATGCCAGTGTCTTTGCTGCTAAATTAATTGAGCAAAGAATCGTGATGCACAATGCCTTTCAGCCGCTTGCTGTGCCAGACGCGGCGGCTGTCCACGATGCCCTGGCGGTTTGTTTTGTGATTGACGAAGCTGTGCTGCAGGATGTTCGCCCGGTGCGCTGTGAAATTGGCTTCCGGGATTTATCTGAAGGGCAGACGGTGATTGACCAGCGCTATTATACAGAAGAAAAGAATTGTTTCTTTGCTTTTGACGGGGACCGAAAAAGATTTATCGATTTGCTCTGCAGCACTTTTGCAATGGGCAAATGAATCTGGTCTTACCTGGCTCGGCAAAATCATCCCACACAATTGGCAGTCCTTAATACTTTATTGAGGTGGATCTTTTCATGAAGCCAGGTCCTGTGCTGCATAGTGTTCAATCAGGGGGTCAATTCGATCATAAAACGCCCGCAGAAATCGTTTAAGGAAAGGGTCATCTCGATACATCGTGTAATATTTCCCGATCTGCTCCACCATTTCCCCCGGCAGACTCATTCTCAGCATTTCCAAATCCGAAATATCCGGCGGCTTGCGTAAATAGGTAGAAAGTGTGGTATGCCAGAGGCGCACCATTCCCTCACTGACGCCAAACTGCAGTTCCTGCGGCAAAATTGTCTCAAAGTAATGCCAGATCGGCTCCCAATCCGACAGTTTTTTATACAGGCTCACATCCTGGAGAATTTTCATTGTGTGGATCATGGGGGTGTTGTGTGGAAAGCGCTGGAAAACCTGGTCTTTATGATCCTGTAAATGGATATTCCACAGGTGATCTACCAGGCTGTGAAAATATAAGCCGGCAAAAAAGGAAGGTGCGGCTTGGATTTCACACAGAGATAAATGTTTGATGTGGGTTCTGTTTCGGTCCACTCTTCCCGGATAGCGAATGTCTGGAAAACAGGTGCCGATAATAAACGGTTCAAGATCATGATCGTTGAAATATTGAGCATGGAGCTTGTGAGCAACGAGAATGTGGGTGGCAGGCCAGGGCATAGAGTCATTTTACCGGAAAATCGGTGGTTTAATGTTTACAGGTTTTGTGAATATAATTGATTTATCAGGCAGGATAGGCAGATCATGAAGGATTGGAAAAATTTTGAGCAATAATGGTTTTCAAGAGTCGGTCAAATCCCTTTTAGGGATTGACCTTTCCAAAGCACAGCTGGCTGCACTAAAAATTTATGAAGAAGAGCTGCTGGAATGGAACGAGCGAATCAGTCTGACGGCGATTCGTGATGAGGAAGGCGTTCGCACCAAACATTTTCTGGATTCGCTGACGGTTCTTTTAGCCTGGGACCGAAAAGCGCCCCCTGCTCGGCTGATCGATATTGGCACGGGGGCTGGCTTTCCGGGGCTGGTGTTGAAGCTGATCTGGCCTGAAACGCAGATCACGTTGGTGGAATCGGTGCAAAAAAAGGCAGATTTTTGTCGCCATGTGGTGGGGCGGTTGGGTCTCTCCAAAGTGGACGTGCTCACACAAAGAGCAGAGGTGGTGGGGCAGGATCCTGATCACCGCCATGGCTACGACCTGGCAGTGGCGCGGGCTGTGGCACGCATGCCGATCTTGATGGAATACCTGCTGCCGCTGGTACATCGCAATGGGTTGGTCATGGCAATGAAAGGTGAAAGCGCACCCGCAGAAACCCACGCTGCAGCAAATGCCATCAAAGTATTAGGTGGTCAGCTGAACAAATTGGTGCAAGTTGAACTGCCAGGTGTGGTGGAGGAACGCTTTATCGTGGTGGTCAAAAAAATCGCCCGCACGCCTGAGGAATATCCTCGGAGAACAGGGGTACCGACGAAAAACCCGCTTCTTTAGTGATTTCTTATCATACTTCTTAATGGTAAACTGAGTGCACAATGGAAGACCAATTACAAAGAAATAATAAACAAGAAGAAATTGAACGCTGTTTACAACTGATCCAATCCCGGAACCCTCGTGACCGATCTTATGCCGCCAAACGCTTGGGGGAATTGAAAGCCAGACCAGACATCTTAATGTCCTTGATGGATGATCCAAATGGATTCGTTCGCTCTGCCTCAGCCGAGGCGTTGGGTCGGTCGGTTGAGCTGCCTGCCCCTGAGGTGGTTTCTCACCTGTTGGCGGCTATTGACGATCCCAACAATTATGTCTGTGCTGCAGCCATCAATTCGCTTGGGCTGCTTCAAGCCGAACAGGCGGTTCCTCAGATCGAAGCCTGTCTAACGGATTCCCCTCCGATCATAGTTCAATCTGCCATTTTGGCTTTGGCAAGAATTGCACCCTCAAAAATTCAGGATCGGCTGCCCGAATTAATGATGTCTGATGAATACCTGATCCATCTGGCAGCAACCCGGGCTTGCGGTTGGCTTTCGTATCAGGAATGCGGGCAAAAGGTGCTGCAGGCTTTACGCGAATTTTTGGATGCAAAGGACATGGAAGATCTCAAGCTACCCAAATTGTATATTGAGGTCTTGGCAAGGCTGGATGTGACAGAAGCTATTCCGCTCCTCGTTGAAATTGCTGAACGTGATGTGGGACTGCGCGGTGTGGCGGTGGAAGCACTGGTGGAGATGAACGCAGAAGAAGCCGCAGCGGTGCTCTCACCGTTGCTCAGTGACCCCAGCAACCGTCTGCGCCGCAACCTGATTGAAATGATGATGCAAGCAGATTATGACACCGCGCTGCCTCTGGTTCGTCCGTTGCTGAAAGACAGTGCGATCACTGTGCGCGAGACCGCACTGGCAGCCATTTCCAAATGGCAAGACCGGGTCTCGGTTGAGGACGTCCGCCAGATTGCATACAATGACCCCAATCCCTTTGTGCGTCCCCAGGCTGTCCTCACGTTGGTCAAACTTTTGGGACAGGATGCATTGCAGGACCTGGTGGATTTTTCCGAGGATTTAAACTTGCATGTTCGCAGAGCAGCTGCCCAGGGCTTTGCGAAGATGGATCGCCTGACGCCGACAGCAAGGGCTGCCCTGATTCAGCTGTCGAATGATGAGGATACAGCAGAATTTGCCCAGGAAGCACTGGAAATTCATGAAATGAGCGCCCTTACGCCGCTTCCTGTAGCCCTCCCACCGCAAAGGGTGTTGCCAGTCCCAGAGGATCTGGTTGAACAGGCGGATTTGCTGCTCGATTTACTCAGTAGCTGGCAGCGTTCGCTTCCCAATTTTCAAAAGCAATTTGGACTTGAGGAGCTTTCAGATATTGACCGGGCGCTTTCCACGCTGATTGTCTATCTGCGCGAAGCGGAAAACGGGCATTTGTAAATAGACTTTTATCATCAGGTTAGGATCAACATTCGGGGAATTTTCTATTTTTTGTTGACACGTTAAGATTTCCGCTAGAACCCATATTTCTTCAGTAAATCCTGCAAATCCTTTGGATCGTCAACCCACACCTCGGTATATCCGCAGTTGGCACAGCAGTAGCGAGTCACCTTGATGGTTTTGAAAGAGGAGGGGGGCTTTGCGCCGCTCAACATTGCCGGCGGATGGATATCACCGGGTAATCGTAGCACTTCCTGAGATCGGCATTTGGGGCATTGCATATTTTTCATTTGATGGCTTCCTTTCAGGCTGCATGGGATTATTTTCTTAATCTTTCTTGATTTCCCCCTGATTTTACGCGATCGAAACTCTCAAAAACTCACAGGTTCTCACATGGTGGCGTTACGGAAGCCACAGCGGCCTGGCGCCATTCTCTATCAGAAGCTCACGCTGGCGCGTTTTCCAGTTCCAGCGCCAGATTGAAACGTCCACGCCAGAACTGCTGAATTCTGTCCGCTGATAGACCAGGTTTTCTCCCCATGGATCCCATTGGTAAGCTGAAAACGTTGCCGATGGATCGCCATCCACCAGGATTGGATTCAGACCGTGCAGTGAAAGAACCCAGAGCGCCCGGCTGATCCCGGTGTTCACAGGGCGCAGGCTGACTGCAATCCAGTTGCCATCCGGAGACCAGCGCGGTTGGCTGAAATCGGTATCGGTGCTCGCTTCCCCGAGGGCGAATTGGATGTTTTGCGATTCAAGATCCAGGCGGTAGATTTCCACAAAGGGCTCATTTTCCGCCGGCAGCACGTCTGTGAACAGGATTTGTTTGCCATCAGGCGACCAATCCCCTGAGCCAGAAAGGGTTCGCGGGATGGCTGATTCTTGCGAGGTGGACAATTCTAAAATTCGGATGGCTTTTTGCGTTGTATCATAGGTGGCTAACCGCTTGCCATCAGGAGAAAAAGCAGGCGAATGACCAAAGGCAAACTCGCTCTGGTAAAGCGCTTGGGTTTCACCGGAGTCGATGTCCACCGTCCAGATTTGTGCGGGCGAATAACCGCCGGTATCGGGGTTGAAGACTTCGCGGGTATAGGCGATCCAGGCCGTATCCATTGACCAGGCGGGTTCGCTGCATTGGTCCTGCCCACACTCGAGCAGCCGCTGTTGATTATTGCCATCCCGATCCATGTACCACAGGTCTTTCCCGCCGGAGTCGTTTTTTACAGTAAAGGCAATTTTCTCCCCACTGCGTTCAACGGCAAATTCAAGCACCTGTCCGCCGGTACGACTCAATTGGAATGGGGAGCCGTCCTCGGGTGAGAGACGCCAAATTTCGCCGCTTTCACCCATGGGCACATAATAGATCAACGCAGGCTGGCGCACTGAGAAGGACCAGCTTTTATCCACCGGGATCGCTTCGCTGCTGGTGGTTAGCAGGTCGCCGGACAGGCGAGCCTGGTAGGTTGTGTCTTGTGCAAAGGGATGGATAGGGCGGAACCAGAGCGTGGTGTCCTGCCAGAGGAATTCGCCCTTCACCTCAGGCGAGATGAAAAAAGCGTTTTCGACGCTTTCTGGCTCCATAGGTTGGGAGAAGGCGACGCCCACCCAACCATAGGCGCTGAGGGTTGGGTCGGGGTCGGGATGGATTTGGGCAATCAGGGGCGGATTGGAGAAACTCTGGCAGCCAGCCGTTAGCAGGAGAATGGTAAATAGCATCCCCAACCTGCCTATTTTGCGATGATCTCGTTCGAATTTGATGAGCATAACAATCCTTACGTGCTGTGCCTAATTATACGGTGCTGGAGAAAAAGTCAATCGAATCAGACATTTTTGTAGAATCTGCCCGAAAAGGCAGAAAAGGCAGAAAAGGCTTGACAAAGGCAAAGAAATTGTTTATGATGTGGTTGTGAGCGCTCACGGGAGCACTCACGGTACCCCTCACAATTATTGATGCGAAAAAGGAAGCACTTATGGGGAAGATGGCCAGACCAACCATTTATGAGGTCGCCCGCGAAGCCGGGGTTTCCCGGCAGACCGTCTCACGGGTCATCAATAACCGCCCGGATGTGGCGCCGGAAACGCGCGAGCGCATCTTGCGCATCATCAGTGAGTTGGATTACCGACCCAGCGCCATTGCCCGCAGCCTGAGCAAGCAGCGCAGTTATAATTTTGGGCTGCTGACCGCCGGATTAAAGTATATCGGCCCATCTACTACGTTGAGCGGTATTGCAAAAAAAGCCGAAGAACTTGGCTATGGTATTTATTTCAAAGAATTGCCGACCTGGAATTCAAACAATATCCAGCCAATCCTGGATTGGTTTCTGGCGCGGCAAGTGGAGGGTATCATCTGGGCGGTACCAGAAGTTGGAGATAACCACGATTGGCTCAGGAGTGTGGCTGACTCGATCCCGGTGCCGATCATTTTTTTGACCACTGCCAAACGCGCGAATATTTCGATTGTAAGTGTTGATAATTATGCCGGCGCCAGGATGGCAACAGAGCATTTATTGTCCGTTGGAAGGCGCAAAATTGGGCATATTTCTGGTCCCATGGACTGGTGGGAATCGCGTGAGCGCAGGCAAGGATGGCAGGACGCCCTGAGAGAAGCGGGTATTGAATCCGACCCCCATATGGTTGCTGAGGGTAATTGGTCATCAAAAAGCGGAAAACGTGCCTTTGCACAACTGATGGAAACCTTTCCCGAGATGGACGCGGTATTTGTCGCCAACGACCAGATGGCGCTCAGTGTGTTGCAGACAGCCTTCGAAAGCAATATCGATGTTCCTGATCAATTATCAGTGGTTGGCTTTGATAATATTCCGGAATCGGAATTTTTCTCGCCACCACTGACAACCGTTTATCAGAACCTTGTCGAACTGGGATGCACTGCTGTTGAGGAGCTTGTATGGATGATTGAGACGGACAAAGCCAAAGGCGATAGACAATCAGTCAAGTATTCTAAGATCCAGCCCGAATTGATCATTCGCAAGAGCACATCACCAAAAACCTGATTTATGAATGGAGAAATACTATGGAAAAGATAAATTTCAATGCAGGATGGACACATTATCGGGAAGGCTATGAAACTAAGGCGGTGATCGTCAACCTTCCTCATGATGCCATGATTTACGAAGATCGGATTCCTAAATTAAAGGATGGCTCCTTTACCGGTTTCTTTCCAAGCGCAGATTATTATTACGTCAAGAATCTGTTCGGGGATGAAGGTTTCGAAAACAAAACCATCATCCTTGAATTTGAAGCCATCTACCATGACAGCACTATTTATCTGAATGGTGAGATTGTGGGTGGCAGATTTTATGGATATTCAAACTTCTATATTGATTTAACGGGTAAACTGCGCATTGGCGAGGACAATGAAATCAAAGTCTTTGTACACAACAGCGATGTGCCCAACGCGCGCTGGTATCCCGGCGCGGGCATTTACCGACCGGTAAACTTATTTATTGGCGAAAAAGAGCATATCGATCTGGATGGGGTCAAGATCCTTACCAAATCGATCAACCCGGCAGTATTGGCGTTATCAGTCAGCGCAACTACTGCTGATGGGGCTGAAATAAGAACTGAAATTACTTTTGACGGTAAACCTGTTGCCAGTTGTTCAGGTGCTCAGTGCGAGGTGGTAATTCCGGATGCTAAATTGTGGGATGTTGACCATCCAGATCTCTATCAGGCGAAGATTTCTCTGCTGCGCGAAAAGCTGGTCCTTGATGAAGTTCAAATCCGCTTTGGTATTCGGAAAATTGACTGGAACGCTTCAAGCGGATTGTTGATTAATGGTCACTCTGTCAAATTGCGCGGCGGCTGTGTGCATCATGATAATGGCGTGATTGGCGCCTGCGGCTTTCCTGCCGCTGAATATCGAAAAGCAAAGCTCATGAAGGCTGCGGGGTTCAATGCCATCCGCAGTTCACATTACCCGATCAGTAAAGCCATGCTCGATGCTTGTGATGAAATCGGATTGTATATCATGGACGAAACCTTTGATACCTGGCAAAAGAATGTGGGTCTGAAAGATTATGCGCTGGTATTTGATCAGGATTGGGAAAAAGATCTTAGTGCAATGGTGTTGAAAGATCTAAATCATCCATCGGTGATCATGTATTCAATTGGCAACGAGATCACCGATACGGCCTATGATGTGGGTATTGCATTAACTGAAAAGATGACCCGATTGTGCCATGATCTAGACGGCTCGAGACCGGTGACATGCGGCATCAACCTCATGCTGAATGTGATGACCACAATGGGGATTAAGATTAACACTGAGAGCATCTTTGATTCTGACGACGACCAGGGATCAAAGAAGGGTGGATCGATCTTGTTCAACCTGCTTTTTGCAATCGGTCCGTTAGTGATTAAGTTGTTTGCAAGCCCCAGAAGGGCAGATAAAGTCACAAAAGAGGCCTATGCAAAGCTGGATATTGCAGGCTACAACTACGGTTCACATACCTATCAAAAACATTTGCGGCAGCACCCTGAGCGCTTGATTATCGGCACTGAGACCATACCCGGTGACATCGTCAAGAACTGGATGATGGTCAAGGATGACCCACGGATCATCGGAGATTTCATGTGGACAGGCTGGGATTATCTTGGAGAAGTGGGGGCGGGTATTATAGATTATGAAAAGACAACAGGCGCATTTTTTAAGCCTTATCCTGGCATTGCCGCCGGCTGTGGGGCGATCGATCTGACTGGATTCCGAACGACACCGAGCTACCTCGCCGCCATGATATGGGGACAGTATGAGACTCCCTATATTGCCGTTCGTCCATTGATTCACTCGGGAAAGAAAGCCTATTTTCCACTTTATCGAGCGACGGATGCTATTCAAAGCTGGTCATGGCAAGGTTTTGAAGGTAAAAGGGCAGACATTGAAGTTTACAGTCTGGGGCAATCCATTGAGCTTTTCCAGGATGGGGTTTCTTTGGGCAAGAAAAAACTGAAGGGCTGCCTGGCGAAGTTTAAAACTGTGTATCAGCCTGGCATCTTAGAAGCGGTCAGTTATGATGCTCACGGCAAGGAAATTGGACGTTCTAACCTGAAATCCGCATCGGATGAAACAGTCCTTACCGTCAGACCGGAAACCAGTTCTCTAAAAGCCAATGGCGAAGACCTTGCCTATATTCAAGTCATGGTTACCGATCTGGAGGGGATTGTTAAAGCAGCGGAGGAGAAAGCAGTTCGTGTCACGGTCGAAGGTGCAGGCACCTTGCTTGGGGTGGGCAGCGGCAACCCCAGAACGACAGAGCAGTATACCGGTAATGCTTTCACGACTTACTACGGACGCATGATAGCCGTGTTGCGCAGCAAAAATGAAGCGGGCGAAATTAAGGTGAAATTCTCAGCTGAGGGGGTGGAAGACGAGGTGATATCGATCAATGTAAAGTAGATGCAAGCAATGCTGTAGGATGGTTTATTTTTTGTTTGTAATCAGGTAACTCAAGAAAAGGAGAAAAAAATGACAGCACATGTTAAGGTTCAGGAAAGAGAAGCAAAAGAGCTGCAGTCGCTGCGTGCGAAGGCAGAAAAACCTTTGTATAAAGGGTATATCATCTCATTAATGATTGTTGCTATTCTGATCCATGTCGTGGATGAGATCACAACACTGGTGGGCAATAATGTTAAATCCTCCATGGTGACGGAATTCTTTGTTGATGGTATGGGGATGACTTTCAATGATGGGTTATCCTATCTTGCCGCCATCAGCAGTGTCAGTTTTGTGATCATGTTGATTGTGCCATTCTATAAAGCCCTGGCTGATCGGTTTGGCAGGAAAATATTCCTTGTGATCAACACATTTGGCATGGGGATTGCTATGTTGATCTGTATGACGGCGCCAACCTTCATTGTTTATTTCATTGGTACAATGTTGGGATCATTTTTTATTACGCATGATGTGCAGGTGCTCTATATTTTGGAAACAGCCCCTCCGGACAAACGAGCCAGGTATTATGGAATCACCAAAGCGATCGGCACGCTTGGGTTTGTTTTGGTGCCTTTGATGCGGGGTGTTTTCATGGGAGATGATCCAACAAAGTGGCGCATGGTTTACCTGGTACCCATTCTTCTTACGGTTGTGATTGGCATCCTGGCGCTGGTGCTTGCGCGCGAATCCCGCCCGTTCCTCCAGCAGAGGATTGAATACCTAGAAACGCCTCTTGAAGAGCGTTTAGCTCAGGCAGCTGCGGCAAAAGAGCAGAAAAAAGCCAATAAAAACAAATCGGGAGTCTTTTCGGCGATCAAATTTATTTTTAAGGACAAGGACCTCAAATGGGTTATTATTGCGATGCTCGTTTACTATCTGGCTGTTACGGGGATGTCCGGGTATTACGAGCCCATCATGTATGAGGCGGGGATGCAAACCGCAGATATTACCAATGCGTTATTTATGTATGGCTTTATGTTTGCTTTGGTGATTCTTCTGGCTGGGTTCGTGGGGGATTGGTTGGGGCGAAAGTGGACGGTCATCATATTCGGTTTGTTAAGCCTTGTTTTGTTTGGGTTTTTCACTTTCTCTGCCAATAATGGATGGAATCCTTATGTTGTCGGTGCGTTATATGGTTTATATCTTGGCTGTTTTTGGCAGGGCGGCGATTATTTTATGATGCTCTCCGCTGAGAACTCACCCACCGGGTTGCGTTCATCTGTATCTGCGGCTTCTATTTTTTTGATGATGTTCACAGCCATTGCTGGTAACTTCATCATGGCTGCTGCACTGCGCATGACAACGATCAGCTCAGCTGTTCTCATTGTGGCTGTGCCAGCGATTATTGTCGCAGTTTTGCTGGTATTGTTCAAAGTTAAGGAAACCAAAGGCGTTGACCTGACAAAAATTGGCAGTGAAGAAATGTAGGTAGATACTGAAATACCATTTAACGCGTGTCAGTAAAAACAAACAGATTGACTGTGTGATTGGTTTGTAAAAGGCGCTATGGCGGTGGGCATAGCGCCTTTTCAGAAAATAAATCATATTGACGCTGATGGTCGCTTGTATATATGATCTGGGGCACATGCGTGAATGAAGAGAGATACACTCAAGAATCAAGAAGAACAAAAAAAGAGGTTTTGATATTCACTGGAAATTTTGTCGGAGGATAAAAATGGAGAGAACAGATTTTAATTTGGGATGGAAATTTTATAAAGAAGGCGATGAATCAGGATCAATCACCGTCGATTTACCGCATGATGCCATGATTCACGAGACACGCGATCCTGAGATTTCTGGTAGGTACAGCGGATCGTCAGGTGCCTGTTTTCCCGGCGGTCTGTATATTTACGAAAAAGCGTTTATGGTTCAAGAGGATTGGCAGGGCAAGTTCGTTGCTTTTGAATTCGGGGGCATTTACCGGAACAGCAAGGTTTTCATTAATGGGCACGAGGCTGGCGGGAGACCCTATGGATACAGCCGTTTCTTTGTGAATGCCGATCCGTTTTTGGATTACGGCAAAGAAAACACGATCAGGGTTGTGGCGGACAATTCTCAACAACCAAACAGCCGCTGGTATTCTGGAAGCGGGATCTATCGACCGGTGCATATGATTGTTGCCAGTAAAACACATATTGATCTGGACGGGGTGAAGGTTTCAACGCTTTCTTATGATCCTGCTAGGATTCTGGTGGAAACAAGGACAAATGGCGGAGAAGTTCATGTTGAAATCCTTGATGGTGAGCATGTGATCGCTTCTGGCACCGGAAACTCACTTGAGTTGACAATTGAAAATGCTCGCCTCTGGTCAGAAGATGCTCCCAATCTTTACCGCTGTCGTGCCGCACTCCTGGAAGACGGTAAGGTTGTTGATGAAGTGGTTGAAAGCTTTGGTGTCCGCAAGGTGGAATGGAGCGCCAAAGGTTTGTTCATTAACGGAAAAAACACCCTGCTGAGAGGCGGATGTGTCCATCATGACAACGGTGTTCTGGGGGCTTGCGCTTATGACAAAGCGGAGGAACGGCGGGTGCAGATCATGAAGGAGGCAGGTTACAATGCCATTCGCAGCGCGCATAATCCGGTCAGTCAAGCAATGCTGGAGGCTTGTGATAAATTTGGCATGTATATGATTGATGAAACCTGGGATATGTGGTATTTCCACAAGACGAAATATGATTATGCTTCCGACTTTGAGGAGTGGTATCTGGAAGATATTAAAGCGATGGTTGATAAAGATTTCAATCATCCATCGGTTATCATGTATTCGCTTGGTAATGAAGTTTCAGAACCCTACCAGGAACGGGGTGTGGCATTGACCCAGGAAATGGTGAAGTTTATCCACGAACTGGATTCAAATAGAGCTGTAACTGCAGGAATCAATTTGATGCTGATCTTCTTGGCAAGCAAAGGTAAAGGTGTCTTTAAAGAAGAAGGTGGCACTGCCTTTGACGAAAAACCAGGAAAGAAGAAAAAACAGAAGGCAAGTGGAAGCCTGTTTTTCAATATGCTGGTTTCAGTTGTTGGACCGGTGATGAATAAAATGGCAAACTCCAAGAAAGCAGACATGGTAACGAGCCCATGCCTGGATGCGCTGGATATTGCTGGTTACAACTATGCTTCGGGTCGATACCCAAAGGAAGGCAAGGTCAACCCTGACCGAGTGATTTTCGGCAGCGAAACCATGCCCCACCACATTGCTGAAAACTGGAGAATGGTGCGTAAGTACCCCTATCTTGTTGGCGATTTCATGTGGACCAGCTGGGACTACTTGGGCGAAACAGGGATTGGCGCTTGGTCCTACGATGGCAGTGGGTTTATGAAAAATTACCCGTGGTTGATCTCCGGTACGGGAGCAATCGATATCCTCGGCAATATAGATGCCTCAGCGAAATATGCCGCGGTGGTGTGGGGATTGGAGGAAAAACCTTATATTGGTGTGCGCCCCGTCAACCATCCAGGCAAAAAAGTAACCAAAGCCATGTGGCGCGGCACCAATGCCATTGAAAGCTGGGCTTGGAAGAACTGTGAGGGCAACAAAGCTGTCGTTGAGGTATTTGTTGATGCTGATAAGGTTGAATTATTCATCAACGGAAAATCGATTGGAACCAAAAAGGTCAAAGCGTTTAAAACTTTGTTCAAGACAAAATATCAACCGGGTAAGATCAAAGCGATTGCCTATGATGAACAGGGTCAGGTTCTTTACGAAAGCGAACTTAACTCTGCCAGTGGTGAAATTAGCATTGAATTAAACCCTGAGGACACCGAGGTCAGACAAGGGGAACTGGTTTATGTCAATGTCGCGCTTGTTGATGAAAAGGGTGTTGTGGAAAGCAATGATGACAGGAAGCTTACAGTTGCTGTAGATAATGGCAAGCTGTTGGGCTTTGGCAGTGCAAATCCTAAAACCGAGGAACGTTTTGACAGCGGAAGTTACACAACCTATTTTGGGCGAGCGCTTGCTGTAGTGCAAGCAGCCAACGCTGGTGAGATGGCGGTACGGGTGAGCGGTGAGGGACTGGATCCGGGAGAAGTTAAGATTCCCGTAAAGTGACCATTTGGATGTGATTTAGCCTCGAAAAGGTAGTAAGTTCATTCTTGGTGGAAGCAGATCAGAGGTTGCTCAGGATGATGAAACATAATCAACTTAAAAAGGCAATAGAGAACGGCAATACCGCCCTCGGCATTGAGCTGGGATCGACGCGCATCAAAGCAGTCCTGATCGATGACACTCATCAGCCGATTGCCTCTGGCGGTTTTGATTGGGAAAATCGTTATGAAGATGGGGTCTGGACCTACCACCTGGAGGATGCCTGGGCTGGTTTGCAGGCATGCTACCGAAATCTGTGTGAGGACGTGCGAGAGCGGTATCACGTACAGCTCAAGACGGTTGGTGCGATGGGATTCAGCGCGATGATGCACGGCTATTTGGCATTTGACCGGGAGGGCAGGTTGCTGGTTCCATTTCGCACCTGGCGCAACACCATCACCGGCGAGGCTTCCGAAAAGCTTACGGAGCTGTTCCGGTTCAGCATTCCCCAGCGCTGGAGTGTTGCACATCTCTACCAGGCGATCCTGAATAAGGAGCCCCATGTGCGCGAGATCAGCCATCTGACCACGCTGGCGGGCTATGTCCACTGGCAGCTGACCGGGCAGAAGGTGTTGGGCGTGGGGGAGGCTTCGGGCATGTTCCCGCTTGACCCGCGAACCAATCACTATGACAGGCGTATGCTTGCGCAGTTCAATCAAATCCTTGAAGAGGAAGCGATCCCCTGGCGGCTTGAGGATGTCCTTCCCGAAGTGCGGGTTGCAGGCGAGGATGGGGGCGCCCTGACGGCAATAGGCGCGCAGCTGCTTGATCCTTCCGGCACTTTAGCAGCGGGCATACCGCTTTGCCCGCCAGAAGGGGATGCCGGCACCGGTATGGTTGCCACCAACAGCATCGCTGAGCGCACCGGGAACGTTTCCGCAGGAACCTCCATTTTCACCATGATTGTGCTGGAAAAACCACTTTCAAAGCCTCATCCGGAAATTGACATCGTCACCACACCCGCCGGCAAGCCGGTGGCCATGGTGCACACTAACAACGGCACGACAGACCTGAATGCCTGGGTGGGAGTGTTCGAGGAATTTTCAGAACTGCTCGGGGTGGACATCCCGCAATTCCGATTGTTCGAAATACTCTATCAGCAGGCGCTCGGGGGCGAGGCCGACGGCGGGGGGTTGCTGGCTTATAATTCGCTTTCGGGTGAACATATCACGCACCTTGAAGAAGGCCGACCTTTGTTTGTACGCTCCCCCGAAAGCCGCTTCACCTTGGCGAATTTCATGCGGGTGCACCTGTTCTCCTCCCTGGCTACCATGCGGATCGGGCTGGAAATCCTGTTTGAAGGGGAGCAGGTGAAAGTCGATCAAATTTTGGGGCATGGCGGTTTCTTCAAAACACCACAGGTTGGGCAGCGTATGATGGCAGCAGCCACCAAGGTACCCATTTCGGTGATGGAAACCGCCGGTGAGGGCGGCGCCTGGGGGATGGCGCTGCTAGCTTTGTACTGGTTGGATAGGGCTGAAAATGAAACCCTTGAGGCTTATCTCTCGGGGAAAGTCTTTGCGGGCGAATCTGCACGGACGGTTACCCCGGATCCTGAAGATGTGGCTGGTTTCGAGGTTTTTATGACGCGTTATAAAGCAGGCTTAGTTATCGAGCGAAAAGCAGTGGAGGTGCTCAATTAGATGTTGGAATCATTGAAAGAACAGGTGCTTCAAGCGAATTTACTGCTTCCCAAATACAACCTGGTCACATTCACCTGGGGTAACGTCTCGGGGATTGACAGGGATGAGGGACTGATCGTCATCAAACCCTCCGGCGTAGCTTATGAGGTGATGCAGGCATCCGATATGGTCGTGGTGGATTTAAAGACAGGGCAACGCGTGGAGGGAAAGCTGAACCCCTCTTCGGATACACCCACCCACCTGGTGCTCTATCAGGCATTTCCAAACATCGGCGGAATCGTTCATACTCATAGCCGCTGGGCGACGATCTTTGCCCAGGCGGGATGCAGCATTCAGCCGCTCGGCACTACCCACGCCGACGACTTCTATGGTGAGATCCCGTGCACCCGCATGCTGACGGAGGACGAGATCAAGGGTGATTATGAAACTGAAACCGGGAAAGTCATCGCCGAAACCTTTACCAGCCTGAACCCGGATGCCCTACCGGCGGTGCTGGTGCAGGGTCATGGACCATTTGCCTGGGGACCGGATCCGATGGCAGCTGTCCACACTGCAGTGGTTTTGGAAGAGGTTGCCTTCATGAACTATCACAGCCAGAGATTGAATCCGGATACGGCACGGATTCCACAGGCATTATTGGATAAGCACTATTTGCGAAAACACGGTGATCAAGCCTATTATGGGCAGGATAACGAGGCAGAAATGGAGACAGGACAATGAAGCAATTTGAAAGGCTTGAAATCTGGTTCGTGACGGGGAGTCAGCATTTATATGGTGAGGAGACGCTGGCGCAGGTGGCTGCGCATTCGCAGGTCAT
>DIXG01000053.1 GCA_002436005.1 Anaerolineaceae bacterium UBA6086
AGGATTGTCCGGTCATGACGGAATGCACCAGATCAAAATACCAGCGCAGATTGTCAGTGGGGATTGAATTATTGCAGATGAAGAAAGCGGCTCATGATCGGCTGTTATCACCAAGGGGAAAAGAGGTGCGATCACAAAGACCTATTGAGGTCGAAGCTGTTTTTGGAAGGTTGAAACAAAACTGGGGGTTTAGAAGATTTATGCTTAGAGGTCGTGATAAGGTCAAAACGAAGTGGGGTATCCTCTGCATAGCCCATAATATTGCCAAAATAGCAGTCCAATAACTGCTATTTTTTGTCTTAATTCCAAAATGCCTTTTTGCGCATGTTTTAATCAGAAAGGGACTGCCTTTTTAGACAGCCCCTTTATTTTTTAACCTGTGCAGCCAGCCTTCCCTTTAATGCAGATTGAACTTTTAAGGTAAAATCGCGATAATGGAAATGACGAACGGATAAAATGACGATCTTCGACCTGATACGATTTTTCTTTGCCATCCTGGCACCTGTCACAGCGCTCATCCTGGTCATACGCACCTTGCTTCATGTTCGTGGTGTGGAGGGGAAAGCTCCCCAGGACAACCAGCCGTGCATTCGCTGCGGTCAGAACAATCCTGGTGATCTTGGGCAATTTCTCTATTCCAAAGCCCCCGGGAAATTACGTCGCAGATCCCTCTTGATCCAAAAGATGCACGAGGATGCGCCCATCCTCGAGTCGGAATCCCATTTTGTTTGTGACCGCTGTGCACACCGGCATATTAACCTCGAAATCCTTCAAATAGGCGTGATGCTGCTGCCATACCCGGTTTATCATTTTGTAATTTTGCCGCTCCTGGCATCTTCGGGTGTGAATTCCAACTACCTGATTGAAGGCTTGCTGGTCATCTTTGTGCTGGGAGGTCTGATCGCTGCATTCGACCTGTTTCGCGCCGTCCGTTCAGGCGAAACGCCCCTGTCAGAGCCGCGCGATCGTGTTGCGATCAAAGCCAGAATGCCAGTCATTGGAAAGCAATACAACTACTTCACGCGCATCGGGACCCTCTTTATTAAGTAATTCCCCGCAAGGTTCAATGACCCCTTCCTTAAAATTCCACTATTTTTAAGGGGAGTACGTCCAACTGGGATTCATTGCGTGCTATAATTTCTTATATATCAGCGTCCTGACCTCTTTGATCGGACGCATTTTTATTCACAAAAAAGATTAACTGACTCATTGATATGTCCTTTGTCCATTTGCACGTCCACTCAACCTATTCCATTCTGGATGGATTCAGCCAGATCAGGCCGCTGGTTGAGCGTGCAAAAGAACTGGGTATGCCCGCGCTTGCGCTGACCGATCACGGTACGATGTTCGGCACCGTGGAATTCTTCAACACAGCGATCAACGCTGGGATCAAACCCATCATCGGGTTAGAAACCTATCTTGCGCCTCGAAAAATGACGGACCGCGATCCGCAGAAAGACAAACGCGCCTTCCACCTCTTGCTGTTGGCTGAAAACATGGCAGGTTACCAAAACCTGCTCAAGATCGCCTCGGCATCACAGCTCGAAGGCTACTACTACCGACCGCGTATTGACCGCGCCTTTCTCAAAGCGCACAGTGAAGGTCTGATTGCAACCTCGAGCTGCCTTTCGGGAGAAATTCCCCGCGCTTTGCGCAACAATGACCCTGCTCGTGCTGAAAAAGCGCTGCAGTGGTATCTGGACGTATTTGGGCGGGAAAATTTCTTTATCGAACTGCAATCGCACAATATCCAGGAACTGCCGAGGATCAATCAAGCGTTGATCGATCTTGGCAATCGCCACCAGGTTGAATTTATCGCCGCAAATGACGTGCATTATATCAACCAGGAGGATGCTCGCTTGCAGGATATCTTGCTGGCAATCCAGACCGGCAGCTTGCTAACTGACCCCAACCGGATGCGCATGGATGATAACACCTACTATTTGCGCACACCCCAGGAAATGCAAGCTCTCTTTGGCAATATCCCAAATGCCATCGAAAACACCTTAAAAATCGCGGAGCGCTGCCAGGTGGATCTCTCGCCCACTGGCTATCACCTGCCGCTGTTCACTGTGCCCGAAAGTTTCACGCCTGCCAGTTACCTGCGTCATCTCTGCAAGCAGGGACTGGAACGTATCTATGGCGAGCGAGCCAATACGCCTGAAATTGAGAAGCGCCTGGATTATGAATTAGAAGTGATTCACGATATGGGCTTCGATGCCTACTTCCTGATCGTTTGGGATCTGTGCCAGCATGCCAAAGAGAATAATATCTGGTACAACGCCCGCGGTTCTGCAGCAGGCTCACTGGTTGCCTACACGTTGGATATCAACCTGATCGATCCGATGGCACACAACCTGATGTTCGAGCGCTTTCTGCAAAAAGGGCGCGTCAACATGCCGGATATTGACCTGGACTTTCAGGATGATCGCCGTGCGGAGATGATGCAATATTGCGCTGAAAAATACGGTAATGATAAAGTTGCCCAGATCATCACCTTTGGAACAATGGGAGCGCGGGCTTCCATCCGCGATGTTGGTCGTGTGATGGATATCCCCATCAGCGAAGTCGATCGAGTTGCCAAATTGATCCCTGCCATCCCGGGCAAACCCGTCACCATCCAGGAAACGCTCAAAGAGTCTGCCGAGCTGCAAGAACTTTACAATTCAGCAGGATTTTATAAAGATCTGATTGATACAGCCAGCAAAATGGAAGGCACCGTACGCAACGCCGGAACCCACGCGGCAGGTGTGATCATCACCGATAAGCCGATCGTGGACTACGTGCCGCTCCACCGCCCCACGAACCAGGCGGACGATAACCCCATCAACACCGTCACACAATACGAAATGTCCATCGTGGACTACCTTGGGCTGCTGAAGGTCGACTTTTTGGGGCTGACAACGCTAACGATCATGTCCCGCGCCTGTGACCTGATCCAGCAGCGGCATGGAAAAACCTATGACCTGCGTTCGATCCCCACAGACGACCTCGAAGTCTATGACTACATCAGCGAGGGACACACCACGGGCATGTTCCAGCTGGAAGGTACAGGGATGACCCGCTATATCACCGAGATGAAACCACGGGAGCTGGCACATGTGATTGCTATGATTGCACTCTATCGCCCTGGTCCTATGCAGTTCATCCCAGAATACATCACCTGCCTGCATAATAAAAAACAGCCCTCTTACAGACACCCTGCTTTGGAGCCTATCTTTAAGGATACTTTTGGCATTCCGATCTACCAGGAACAGATCATGCAAGCAGCCATGCAGCTGGCGGGATATGAAGCCAGCGATGCAGACAGCCTGCGCAAAGCAATTGCCAAAAAGAAAGAAAAGCAGCTCAAAGAGCACCGCAAAAAATTCATCACGGGTGCGCAATCTTTTAGCAATATCAGCCAGCAAGATGCGGAACAAATTTTCACAGATTGGGAAGACTTTGCCCGCTATGGCTTCAACAAGAGCCATGCAGCCGATTATGGGGTCATTGCAGTACAAACCGGCTATCTGAAATATCATTATCCCATTGAATATATGACGGCTCTGCTTTCGGCGTGGAAGAATGATGCCACCCGGGTATCTACCTATGTGGCGGACTGCCGCTCGTTGGGCATCGAAGTGCTGCCCCCGGACGTCAATTCAAGCGGGTACGATTTCACAATTGAAGATCGTGAAAACGCTAATCCAGCCATTCGATTCGGCCTTGGGGCAATCAAGAATGTTGGCGAGCACCCGGTGGAATTAATCCTGGAAGCACGACAGGAAGGTCCCTTCACTGATCTGACGAACTTTGCCCGCAGGGTGGACCTGCGCCAGGTAGGTAAACGCGCCCTGGAATGCCTGATCAAAGTAGGCAGCCTGGACCGCTTTGGCCAGCGATTAGCGCTGCTGCAGGAACTGGAACGAATCGTTGCTGTGAGCAGCACCTTCTTCCGCGCCAAGGAAGCCGGACAGATGATGCTGTTTGACGGCAGCGCTCAGGTCAATGACGTGATTACCCTCCACGAACTGCCTTACACCGACAAGCGCGAGGAACTCAACTGGGAAAGAGAACTGATCGGGCTGTATGTCTCCGATCATCCCCTCAGCCCCTATCACAAAATCCTTGAACCCCATATCACCCATTTTTCGCATCAATTGCCAGAAGCCAGCGATCGAGAAAATGTGATCGTGGCTGGCATGGTGGACCGCTTCAGACAACATCAGACAAAAACAGGCAAGAACATGGGCTTCGTCACGCTGGAAGACCTTTTTGGCAAAATTGACCTGGTTATCTTCCCGCAGGTGTGGGATAAAACCTATCACCTCATCCAGGCTGACAGCGTCTTGCTGGCTGAAGGTG
Source organism: Anaerolineaceae bacterium UBA6086 (assembly GCA_002436005.1). Taxonomy (GTDB): domain Bacteria; phylum Chloroflexota; class Anaerolineae; order Anaerolineales; family Anaerolineaceae; genus Brevifilum. The sequence continues at coordinate 4,348 of DIXG01000053.1, forward strand.
TGGTGGATGCAGCACAGGGAGATCCAAAAGTGCTGGTGAATAAACTCACCCGCGTGGCACTTGAGGACCTGAACCCATCCACAAACCCACCGCCCCGTTCAAGTGCCGGCACAACCGCCGGCGTTAGCACAATGGCAGACGATTTCCTTGAGGATTATTTGCCCGATCTACCTTTTGACGAATTGGACTCCATTGAGCCAGATGAAGATGAGCCTCCCGTCGAAAACCACCCTGAAGAACAGATTGAAGAACAAATGGAAGAACAGGATGAGGTGAGTCAGCCACAGTCAACGACACCGCCTGCTCAACTGCATGAGATGCATATTGCTGCCCAAGTGATGGAAAATGTGCAGCCGCACATTGCCGAACCTGCTGTTCAAACGCAGGTGAATGAGCCATCCCACCTGGTGCAAGCCTACCATGTGCTGAGGGCGGCTCAGCCCAAACCAGAACCTTTGCCAAACCCGGACCAAACCCCACGTGTGATTTTTATCACCCTTAATTCCTGCGGTGACAAGCATAAGGATGTGCACCGCCTGCGTCTGATTCATGATATTTTGGTCTCGCGCCCAGGAAGAGATCAGTTTGCCTTCCGTGTGCGCGAAAACGGGTGCTGGTTTGAGATCAAATTCCCCAATGTCACTACAGGGCTGACAGAACCGCTGATCAATAAACTGGAAACACTTTTGGGCGCAAACAATATCCAGATATCCCAGCTCACCTGATCCTGGCAAAAAGCTGTGACACCCATTCACAAACCAAACCCAATTCGGGTAAAATCCAACTATAGTAAACAAAGGTTGAATGGATATGCCGCGAATGAATATTGATTTAAACCCTGTCACGCATATCACCGTCGATGCCGTAGGACGGCCCGGTGAGCGTGTGTTTTATCTCCAGGGTAAGAACCTGGAGCAGGAAATCACCTTACTGGTAGAAAAATTTCAAATCCAAACCCTGGCACTGGCGATTGAAAATCTGATGTCGGAGCTTCGTGAAAGAATGCCCGAGATCGAGGATGCTTCTCCCACATATAAAGAAGATGAGATGCTCCTTGAGCCTCCGCTCGACCCCCTGTTCCGCGTGGGCGAGCTGAGCCTTGGATACGACCCTGAACAGGACATGATGGTCCTGATCGCCAAGGAAATAGCCGTTGATACACCCGATGCAGACAGCGAGAACCTGAGTGAGGTGCGTTTCTGGTGCACCCGGTCACAATTATGGGCAATGGGCCGCTGGGGTATCGAGCTGGCCAGCCGAGGCCGTCCGGTTTGGCCATCTACAGGTGAACCGATCCTGCCTCCAGGCGAGTTTTCGCCCAAAAACAACGGTCATAAAACCACCCCCTGAAAGCCATAAATCCATGGATAAATCTCTGGCACTGACAGCCTTGCAGCAGGGCAGCCTGCGCCTGGAAGGCCAATTCATCTATGGCTCAAACTACACCTTCATGGGTCTCTGCCAGTATCAGCAGCAAACCTTGAAAGTGGTTTATAAGCCGATCAAAGGCGAGCGCCCCTTGTGGGACTTTCCCCACCAATCTCTGGCAAAACGCGAGGTGGCGGCATTCATCGTCAGCGAACGCTTAGGCTGGAATCTGGTGCCGCCCACGGTCTTCAGGCGTAAAAATGCACCCTTGGGGCCCGGATCAGCCCAATTGTATATTGATCACAACCCCGATTATCACTACTTTACCTTTGAGGAAAAGGACCGCGAGCGTCTGCCCATGGTGATGCTTTTCGACCTGCTGATCAACAACGCTGATCGCAAAAGCGGGCACCTGCTGATCGATCCCGAGGGTAAGCTGTGGCTGATTGATCACGGTCTCAGCTTTCATGTGGAGGACAAGTTGCGCACCGTGATCTGGGACCACGCCGGCGAGCCCATTTCTGAGCGCTTATTGGCTGATCTTGAGACATTCATTACACAATTACTCCCCGGTCAAAGTGCCTATCAGGCGCTCCTGCCCTATGTGGCTGCAGATGAGCTGGACGCACTGAAAAAGCGCGGTGCTGAACTGCTGGCGCAAAAAAGATTTCCCTTACCGCCTGAAGACCGTCGGGCATATCCCTGGCCTTTGGTATAATGCTCTTACCCATGGAAAACCACGCGTCTTCGCTCCTGATCCACAACATCTCCCAGCTGCTAACCCTGGCAGGCGGGCCCCAGCGCGGTGAGCGCCTGGGCGACCTGCAGATCATTGAAAATGGCGCTGTGATGATCGAAAATGGGGACATCGTGGCAGTTGGCGAGAGCCTCGCTCTGCGAAAGGCACATCCCACAGCGAAATCACTGGATGCCGAAGGACGAGTTGTTTTGCCTGGCTTCATCGACCCCCATACCCATCTCATCTGGGCAGGTGACCGGGCAGCGGAATTTGAAATGCGCCTGGAGGGAAAACCCTACATGCAGATCCTTGCAGAAGGCGGGGGAATCCTTTCCACCGTGCGCGCCACGCGGGAAGCATCACAGCAGGAACTGCTTCGCCAGAGCCGCCAGCGTGCCAAGAGGGCATTTTCTCACGGCACAACCACAGCAGAAGTAAAAACGGGGTATGGACTGACATTTGACTCCGAAATGAACCAGCTGAAAGCCATCCTTGACCTGGACAAAGAAGGTCCCTTGGAGCTGATCCCAACCTTCCTGCCAGCCCATGCTGTCCCCCCTGAATTTGCACACCAACCAGATGCCTACGTGGACCTGATCTGCACAGAAATGCTGCCTTCTTTGGGGCACTGGTGGACTGAACACCAGCCACAGAACCCATTCCCCTTTGTGGATGTCTTTTGTGAGCGCGGTGCCTTTGACCTCGCCCAATCCCGCCGCATCCTGGAGACCGCGCGTGGGCTGGGCTTCCCGCTGAAGATTCATGTGGACGAGTTTGAAAATCTGGGCGGTGCAGCTATGGCTGCAGAACTTGGTGCGGCATCAGCCGATCACCTGGTGAAGACCTCAGCCGAGGATATTCGCGCCCTGGCACAATCCAGCACTGTTGCCGTTTCACTCCCAGGCACACCCTTTGGCTTGAACGAAAACGAATACACCCCCGCAAAAGCCATTATCGAAGCAGGCGGCTTGCTGGCGCTTGCTTCAGACATCAACCCCGGAACCTCGTGGTGCGAGTCCATGCAATTCATCCTGGCATTGGCGTGCCGTAAAATGGGACTGACTCCCGCACAGGCGATTGCTGCAGCAACGATCAACGCTGCTGCAGCCATTCAGCGCGCTGACCGCATCGGCTCGATTGAACCCGGTAAACAGGCAGATCTGCTCATCCTGGATGTGGCGGATTATCGCCATCTCGGTTACCGTTTCGGCACAAATCTTGTAGCTAAAGTGGTTAAACGAGGCACGGTGTATCCGGTCTGATGACCTGCGCCTGCCACTAACCAACCTGGTCAGGATGCGTGACGATGACATTGAACCTGGAAAACATTCTATACTTAATTGCTGCTGGCGTGCTGCTGTTCGCAGGGGTTTTTATCCTGCGGTTTATCGCCAAATTTGCCTGGAAATTCCTCCGGGTCGCATTGATCATCTTATCTCTGCTGCTGATCTCGGGCTACCTGCTGGGATTATTAGACATCGGACTGCGCTAACGCACCATAAAAAAGAAAGCCCTCATCCATGGAACCAATTACCATAGAAGAAGCACGCGGCTGGTATCAGCAAGCCGACCCGGTTCACGATTTCGAACATGTGTTGCGTGTTTATCGCGTGGCAGAGCGCCTTGCAGAGGCTGAAGGCGCTGATCTTGAGATCGTGCGTGCAGCCGCCTGGCTGCACGATTCACGCGGCAGCGCCCCAGGTGGCGAAGGAGCAGAACGGGCTGAGCATCATATCGCTTCCGCCGATTTTGCAGGTGAGGTGCTGGCAGCCAAGCATTGGCCCGAGGATAAGATTCTTGCCGTCCAGCATTGCATTCGGGCGCACCGCTTTCGCTCACAGGATGAAGCCCCGCAAACACTTGAAGCCCAGGTGCTCTTTGATGCCGACAAGCTGGACGTGCTGGGGGCGATTGGCGCTGCGCGCACCATCGCCTATGCCGCGCTTGACGGGGAACCTGCCTTCGCCGAACCCTCTGACACATTCCTGAAAACCGGCAAGAAAGAGCCCGGCGAGCCTCATTCGTCTTACCACGAGTATCTCTTCAAGCTTAGCCGCGTCAAAGATCGCATGTTCACCCCCAGCGGCAAGGCATTGGCTGAAGCCCGGCATGCCTTCCTGGTGAGGTTTTATGACCAACTGCAGGCTGAGGTGCGGGGCGAACGCTGACCCGCTGATATCATGCCAGGTCGTGCGTAAACGCCTCTTGCAGCTCCCTATGGTAAAATAAAATTCATCAAGTTATGAAATTTCACCCGGATTTATGCTCAACATCTCTTGTGCCTCTGCTGGCGCGCAGGCACAACACATGGTTTTTTCTCAGCGTCACAGGTTAATGCACATGCAAACACCAACACTGGCAGTGATCACAATCAATCACCAGCATGGTGAAATGATCACGAAAATGATTGACTCTTTAACTGCGCTGGCACAACCAGATCTGCCAACGCAAATTTTTGTTATTAATAATGTTGAGGATGAAGCCACAAAAGCCTGGCTGAACAACGAACATCCTGAAATCATATTGATCGAAAATACCCACCCTAAAGGTTTTGCCAGCAACATCAACGCCATCATCCGCCAGCACCCCGACTTTGATTTTTACCTGCTGGTCAACCCGGATGTGATTTGCCTGCCGGGGATGATAACCGCCCTGGTTCGAAAAATGGATGAAGACTTTCAGGTGGGCGTTGCCGGTCCCAGGTTATTGAACATAGATGGCAGCGTGCAGCCTTCGCGCCGGCGCTTTGCTACCTTCCCGGTGCTCATCCTGCGCGCCCTGCACGTGGATGCACTCTTCAAAAATCTATCCTCCGTCGATCGCTACCTGATGAACGATGTGCGCTTTGAATCAGGTTCTGATGTGGATTGGATTACAGGCGCAGTGATGCTCTTGCGCAAGCAAGCCCTGGATGAGGTGGGCTTGTTTGATGAACAATTCTATATGTATTTTGAAGACGAGGACCTGTGCTGCCGGATGTGGCAGCAGGGTTGGAAGGTGTGCTACCTTCCGAACGCGCAAGCCTACCACGCTCATCTGGCAGAAGGCCGGAAAAGAATTTTGAGCCATGCCAATATCCGCCACATCACCAGCGCCTTCAAAATGCTGATCAAGTATCGCGGCAAGATCACCCAATGCGGCGAGAAAAAATTTGGATCTCATGATACACTTTCCAATGGAAGCTAAAGATCATGCAAACCAAACCAAACCACACCATCAAAACGACCCTGCTTGAAAACCGCAGCCCGATTGTCAATGTCCTGCTGCTTCTCGTCGACATCCTGACCATCAGCCTGGCTGTGGTGCTTTCTGCCAGTATCCGTATCCTGCTTGAGCCGATCATGGGCGGCGATGTCAACTGGAACCTGATCTTGAATGGAATGATCTTTTTTATGATCTTCAACCTCCTTCTGGCGTGGCTGAACGGGCTATATCCCGGTTTTGGCCTGGCGGCAGTCCATGAAATGCAGAAGGTGCTGTATGTGGTTTCCCTCGGATCCGTGTTCTTGGGCGTCTTCCTGTTCTTACAGCAGCTTGCCCTGGCATACTCCCGGTTCATCTTCATGCTCACATGGCTCCTCTCTGCGCTCTTCATGATGCTGGGGCGCTTTGCCCTGCGCAATCGCTTTTCCCGCTTTGACTGGTGGGGAATCCCCATGGTGATCATCGGCTCACAAAAAAATGTGACCCCTGTGATCGAAAAACTCTTCCAAAACCGACGCCTGGGCTTCCGCCCGGTGTTTTACTTTGACCCCGAGATGCAATCAGAAGGTCCCATTCACGGCGTGCCCGTCATCCACGACAGGGAATCCCTGCAGCAGGTAGTAACTGATTCCGGCATCAAACATGTGGTCTTCACAGACCCCTTGAACAAAGTGGCATCTTTCAATTTTCACTGGATCAGGGATGTCTTTCCTAATATCCTGTTCGTATTGAATACCGCCCCCTTTGGTTCGCTGTGGGTCCGGACGATCGATCTGCACGGCACCCTGGCGATCGAGACCAACTATCATCTGCTGAATAAACGCGAAACCATCATCAAACGCGTCTGGGATTTATTCCTCACCTTACTTCTCCTCCTGGTCAGCTGGCCGATTTTCCTGCTTCTCAGCCTGATGGTGCGCCTGGATTCCAAAGGACCCATCCTCTATAAACAGAAGCGGCTGGGACAAAATGGAAATCCATTCGACAGCTTCAAGTTCCGCACCATGTATGACAATGCGGAAGAAAAATTACAGGACCTGCTGGCAAATGACCCAGCCGCAAACCGTGAATACGAGAAATATCACAAACTGGCCAATGACCCGCGCGTGACACGGGTGGGAAAAATCCTGCGCCGTTACAGCCTCGACGAACTCCCCCAGCTGATCAACGTCTTGAAGGGCGATATGAACTTAATTGGTCCGCGCAGCTATCTGCCGCGCGAGCTGGATGCCATGGGCGAATATGCCAGCATCATCCTAAAGGTGCGGCCCGGGATCACGGGGTGGTGGCAGGTGATGGGCAGGAACGCCACCTCTTTCAGTGAGCGTTTACAGCTGGATGAATATTACATCAGCAACTGGTCCATCTGGCTCGACATCTACATCAGCATTAAAACCGTGTGGGTGTTGATCAACGGCCATGGGCTGTAGCTGCTCGTCCAAATTTTCCTTTCCGATCACAAACCAAAATTGCCCATTATCCATCCATCCCTTCCTGGGGATTTTGGCATGCGATCTCACGCCGGGG
>DIXG01000032.1 GCA_002436005.1 Anaerolineaceae bacterium UBA6086
ATCGAGAGCGCCCTCTCCGGGGTCAAACGTCCTCTTCAGCCGGACGAGACCCTCTGGTATCAGCGTACCTTCAAAGTGGATCCCGAATGGCAGCTCGGCGGCAGGGTGCTCTTGCATTTTGGCGCGGTGGACTGGACCTGCCGGCTGACCCTAAACGGGGAGCCAATCGGGGCTCACACCGGAGGGTACGACCCCTTCACCTTCGATATCACGGATGCCCTCCTGCCGGGTGACAATGAACTCCTGCTGGCAGTTGAGGACCCCACCGATTCACAGCCCATCCAGCGCGGCAAACAGGTACTGAAGCCCTCTTTCATCTGGTATACAGCGGTGTCTGGCATCTGGCAAACTGTTTGGCTGGAACATGTCCCCGATGCCTATCTGATCCGAATAAAGATCACACCGAACCTGGATGATGAGAGCGTCGCTTTGATTGCGTTTGCCAACCAGCGGCATGATGGGCTGAAAATTCAAGCCTCAGTTTTAGCGGATGGGCAAGTGATTGCCAAAGGCGAGAGCCAGCCGGATCAACCCATAAAATTGGAGCTTCCTTCGCCAAATTTGTGGTCACCCGATTCACCTTACCTCTATGACCTGGAAATCCAGTTAATGCATGATGGCAAACAGGTGGATCACGTGAAAAGTTATTTTGGCATGCGAAAGTTCAGCCTGGAGAAAGGTGAGGATGGCATTCCTCGCTTTTATCTCAACAACCAACCCTGCTTCCTGTATGGTCCTCTCGACCAGGGTTACTGGCCAGACGGGCTCTATACACCCCCAACGGATGAAGCCATGCGCTGGGAAATTCAATTTCTCAAGGATGCCGGCTTTAATATGCTGCGCAAACACATCAAGGTGGAACCTGCCCGTTACTACTATCACTGTGATCATGCAGGCATTATCGTATGGCAGGATATGATCAGCGGTGGAATCAGCCCCAAGCCGATCTGGTTCGTTTTTGCCCAGATGAGTCCGAAAATGCGGGATGACCGCTGTTACTGGCGCCTGGGAAGGGGCAAGGCAGCAAACCGTTTACAATTTCGCGCGGAATATGAGCGCATGCTGGATACGCTCCATAATGTAATTTCGATCGCCCTCTGGGGACCCTTCAATGAGGGTTGGGGGCAGTTTGATGCCGCAGAAATTGCCGCTTGGACACAATCCTATGACCCTACCCGCCTGGTTGATCATGCCAGCGGCTGGTTTGACCAGGGTGCCGGCCACTTCAAGAGCCAGCACGTCTACTTCAAGCCCCTGCCCNNACCCTGATAAGGATTTCGGTTATAAAAGATTTGAGGACCAGTCATCACTGACAGCCGGGTATGTGGATTTGATTGAAAATCAACTGCTAGCCTGGGTGCGTGCTGGACTTTCTGCCGCAGTTTACACCCAGACTGCAGACGTGGAAACCGAGGTGAACGGCTTTCTGACCTATGATCGAAAGGTAGCCAAGATGGACCTGGATGCCATCCGCAAAATCCACAAAAAGATCTTTGAAGCCGCTAAAAACACTTCAAGATAAGTTCGGGTTCACATATCCTTAAAAATCACATAAAAAGGCTGCCTGTCGGCAGCCTTACGCTTGATACATTGCTTATGGCTCCACCAACGTGAAGCACAACCAGGCAGAATTAGAAATTCCCCACAGCTTCGATCAGATCGTCAAAGATCTTGAAGTAGGGGGCAATCCCCACCAGGTCCATCGATTCTCGAATGCGCTCATCGAGTTTGACCAGCACCAGTTCGCCTCGATTCATCTTCTTTACTTCTTTTTGAACACGAATCAGAGCCCACCACCCCGCACTGGACACAAAATTGACATCCCGCATATCAAAGATGATATTGTATTGGCTTTTTTCGATTAACTGGTTCAACGCCTCTTCAACTTCGGGCGCAGAGTAGCTATCAATGCGACCGCTGGTATAAATGACTGTACTTCGTTTATATTCAGTTATTTCAAAGTCCATAGTACTTTCTCCATAAATCTTGATAATTTCAGCACACTTAGCATCATTATAACTTAAACCCGTCCAAATTTAAGAAATTCTCCATTGTGTTAACGATAACAAACGCACCCAATCCATTTTTTAGAATTTTGCTGAAAAATACTGTAAATTTATTATAAATTGAATGCAATCGTAAATCAATTTCAATCTCTTGCACCAAACGAGTATAATAACCGCCTATGAAATATCACATATGGACAGAAGGCTGCCAGATGAACGTATCGGATTCGCTGCGACTGGCATCCTCACTTGAAAAATTAGGCTACGAACCCACATCAAAAGCAAACGAGGCGGATGTCATCGTCCTCAACACCTGCGTTGTGCGCCAGAGCGCAGAGGATAAAGCGATTGGGCGGCTCAGCTCTCTGCGTCCGCTTAAGGATAAAAACCCCAACCTGGTCATCAACCTGATGGGCTGCCTGATAGGTGTGCGCGGCAACCAGAGGATCCAGGACAAATTCCCCTGGGTGGATGTCCTTTCTCCCCCATCAGACCCTGAGCCGCTGCTGCATTACTTGATTGAGCGAAATGCAAAACGCACTTCATTGGATACCCAAACAGAGTTGAATGCGCTACTTGACGAGGAGCTGACCCTGCCAAAGAATGAACAGGGCAAATTGGTCTCAGCCTATATCCCGATTGTGTATGGGTGTTCGCATGCTTGCACCTACTGCATCATCCCCTCAAAACGCGGCATCGAACGATCCCGACCCTATGATGAAATTTTAACAGAAGCGCAAAACATGGTGAGCCAGGGCGTGAAGGAAATCACCCTCCTGGGGCAAATTGTGGATCGTTATGGATTGGACCTGCCGCAAAAAACCAGCCTGGCAGCGCTCTTAAAAGATCTGCAGGAGATTGAAGGGCTCAAGCGCATCCGCTTCCTCACCTCGCACCCCAACTGGATGACCGATGAACTTTTAGATGCTGTAGCCCAGCTGCCAAAAGTCTGCGAGCACATCGAAGTGCCGATTCAGGCTGGCGATGATGCTGTTCTGCGAGCAATGCGGCGAGGCTACACATCCCAGTTTTATCGCGAGCTGATCAGCCGAATTCGCGAACGCATTCCCGGTGTATCCATCGCCACGGACATTATCGTTGGCTTCCCTGGTGAGACTGAAGAACAATTTCAACGAACTTACGACCTGCTGGCTGATTTACGTATGGATGTCGCCCATCTGGCAAGATATTCCCCGCGCACGGGCACTTACTCCGAACGGAAGATGGAAGATAACGTACCTGATGCAGAGAAAATGCGCCGTTTCCGCCTGTTGGAATCACTTCAAGAAGAAATCGCCACACAGATCAATCAAAAATACATCGGCTGCACTGTCAGCGTTCTGATTGAAGAAAACGCGCGCAGCCGTTGGCGAGGGCGCACCAGAACCAACAAGCTGGTCTTTGTAGATAGCAGAGAAGACCTTTTGGGGCAGGAATGCAATGTGAAGATCGAATGGGCTGGGCCTTGGTCCATGGTGGGGGTTCAAGCCCCAGTGTCAAACGACGCAAATTGACCTGGTTCAACAATCAACCATTGGCAAAAAGAAACCTGGCAAGCAGCGAAATTCGTTTTCAGTCTGGTGCCAGGTTTTTTTCTTTAAAAGCACAAAGATCTTCAATGGGGCAGCGGTAGCAGTGCCACTTGCGAGCCCCGCACACTTCCCTGCCCAACCTGATCAGGTTCAGATGCAGGTCATAGAAGGCATCCTCCGGGATGCGCTCCTCCAAATAGGTGTGCGTTTTCTCAACATTCAAATTCGCTGGACGCAACCCGATCCTTCCAGTCAACCGATAAATATGCGTATCAACCGGGAAAGCGGGAATACCCATTGAAAATAGGAGGACGATCGCGGCTGTCTTCGGACCCACCCCTTTCACATTCATCAACCACTGCCGGGCTTCTTCAGTGGGTAAGTCCTGTAAAAAGGACAGGTCAATTTCACCGTCAGTATAGGCGGCAATTTCCTGTAATGCACCCTGAATACGGGGACCCTTCTGATTGGCAAGTCCTGCAGTGCGAATGGCTTCAATCACCTCTGCGGCAGGCGCGTTCATCACAGATTCCCAATCAGGAAAGGTGTCTCGCAATTTTTCAAATGCCACATCACGATTTACATCGTTGGTGTTCTGAGACAAAATGGTGGAGACGAGTTCGTCCACCGGCGGCAGAGGATCCCGCCACTCTGGCTTGCCGAAGGCTGCCATCAGCCTGTGCCGAATCTGCCGAATCTTCTCCTGATATACCCTTTCGCTGGCTTCAGATTGCTCCACCAAAGGTTAGATTGCCTCCAAAGAAAACACCGTTCTGATCTTCCCCACGGTGATCTTGCGCCAATTTTGAACCTGCTTACTGCCAAATGCAGATAATCGCAAAAGATCATTATCACTCAGCGCGCCAAGCGCAGAGAGAATCTCCAAACTGACGGCTGAAACTGCGCGTCCATGTGGGTCGCCATCCGAAATCTTGACAGCGATGCCCATTCCCGGCGAGTCTTTCCGGAGGACGCCGGGCATGACCCCAATGATCTGATAGGCTTCAGCACCACCCTTACACACCAGTTTCCCTGCAGCCACCATCATCAACTCCGTATCAAATCTGCCCGGACCAGCCACCATCATAGGGTGCATCATCATGGCAGAGGTGATCTTTTTGCATGCGGCAGCGCGCGAATCTCCCAAATTGTCTGGCTCAACCAATTTGGCCACCGCATGCGCCATATTACGCAGTGGTATCCCGTAAACCGGTGCTGAACAGCCATCAGTGCCCAGCGGCAGCGAATCGGATGGGAGACCGATCATTTCTGCCAGCGTCTCGCGAATGATGACCTGTACCGGATGCTGTGGGTTCAGATAGTCTTCTTTTTCAACCCCTAATAACTTGGCAAACGCCAGCATACCGGTGTGTTTTCCAGAGCAGTTATGCCGAAAAGGTGTGGGTTCCTCTCCAGCCTTTTTCATCGCATCTCGCGTGGCAGCATCATTGGGCCAATGCACCCCGCAAGCTAAATCAGCTTCAGTCAAACCAATTTTCGCGTGCATGCCTTCCAAAACAGACCGATGCATATCCGTTCCACTGTGAGAAGCGCACATAATTGCAATCTCTTGTGCCGCCAGAGAAAAAGCTAAATCCCCTTCCCGTTCAATAAATGGGAGCGCCTGGAATGGTTTCATCGAGCTGCGCGGGTAAGTCATCAGATCAGGATTGCCCTCACTGGCTAACACTCTACCCTGAGCATCAACGACACAAAATGCGCCATAATGTATGGATTCAACGATCTCACCCCTTGTGACCTCTACAAGAGGAACGCAATCACCAGCTCTCATAATATGCTCCTTATCCACCTGAANNGTCATTTCAATGTCAAAGCTAAATTGCTTCAACAGGGTCGGGACAGTTTTCTGGATCACTTCCAAAGGCTCAGCCGCCTCTGCTAACCCTGTGACCAGGCTCCTGAGTTCAGTTAAAATTCTGCCCATTTTTGAAATCGATTGATGATAGAGCCTACCCTGCCGGGCGCTGATGATCTTGTAGCCACGAAACTCATCAGAAGCCAAAAGCTCAATATCAGCTATCCAGCGGTCGAGATCTGCCCAGGCAAGAAATGGGGGCTGGTTGGTTGTCACGCTATCCCCCACAAACAAAACTTTTGCTTCATCAAACCGAACCCAGCTGCCAGCCAAATGGGAGCCAGGATGATGTGTGATGAGAACAGGATCCTCATCCAAATGAATTGAAATCTGGTCTGTGTAAGTTATATCTGGCATCATCCAGCGAGCATTGATTGCTAACTCATAAGGTATCATCGCTGCACCTGGATCAATTTCCTGAGGGCGGGCAGATGATGAACGATTTTGCAAGATTTCAATGCTGCTGTGATGACCGACCACAAGGCTCTCCATCCCCCGCAGCCCAAAGGTGCGGTCAAGATGGGTATCGGATAACACCAAAATTTTGTTTGGTTTGCCTCCCAAACTAGAAAGAGTTGTTCGCCAGGCGTGAATGTCTTCATGCCGAAATGGCGCATCAATCAACAGCAATCCATCCGAAAGTTTGATCGCGCCTAAAACAAGCCCGGGGAAACGGTCCTCTATAAATACTTTATTTGCTATTTCTTCCATGCTGATGACCTTTCTCTTGATCTCACACAGGTCCGAACAGTCACTATTATACAACCAATCCGAAGGTGAACGGCTGGTTTGCTATGCTTATTTGCACAAGGGAATCTCTTCCGGGTTTTCATCGGCATTGAGCGCCAGCCCGAAATAGGGTGAGGGATCCAGTGTGTTCATGATCTCCAGCTCATTTAAGAATTGTCCCCGGCCATCATCTTTTACGATTGAAAAATGCAGGTGAACGCCTGTTGGATTACCTGGATTTCCAGAATAATTCCCTTGAAAACCCAACAATGTCCCTGCAGCAACAAATACCTCGCCGGTTCCAGGTGGGTAAACGTTGCTGATCAAGGCGTTACCTTCAGCATCTGCCAAATGCGTGTAATAGATCCAGATCTGACGGTCAAGTGCAAGAGGGTCAGACGGAATCCGAATAATCACAGAAGATTTCCAATCTGACAGCCTGGTCAGGTAGCCGTCATAAGCAGCATAAACTGGCATTTGCCCCACCTGTTGTCCAGCAAATATGTCAATCCCCTGATGATGATGCCCAAGGCGGAAAGAGTCGTTCCAGATAAATCCGATCATTCCCGTGGTTGGCATCAGAAATGGAGCTTCACCACAACGTGTTAACGCTGGTGTGACCCACTCCTGGTTAGCTTCAGGATTGCGGATAAAAGCGATTACTTTTCGGGTACGTGCATTCTGGGCAAAATATTCACGGTACAACCCGTATCCCCCAATCAGGATCAATATAATCACCACTAACAGCCCGAAGACCCAGTATTTCTTTAATTTAATTCGGAAACTCATAAATTTTTCCTGGTTAGTTTATTTATGATTAGGTTGGTTGCTCTACAGCAAGGTCATTGTAACAGAGATGATTTAAGGATACCGCACCCAATGGATTTTCTTATATTTTTCAAATTTCTCTCATACAACATGTTAATGAAACCAGCCTATCATACACTTAAACACAAAAAAAGATTGGAGGAACTTATGACCCTTTATATTAATCCTATTCGAAGAATCCCACGACGACGGACATTGGATGAAATTATGCGCGAATATGATGAAGACTATTCTGCAGAATTGACATTCCCGATGGACGTAAAGGCAGAAAGCGATTCCTTCACCATCAAAGCCCTGCTGCCCGGTGTGCATCCTGATGATGTCAACATTCAAATTGTCAACGAAATCGTCACTATCTCCGGTGAGTTACGAGCAGACCGTGAGGAAGACGGGAGTTATCTGCTTGCTGAGCTCCCCAGCGGCAAATTTCACCGTGTGATTTCGCTTCCAACCCCTTTGGATTCATCCAAAGTCGAGGCTGAACTGGAAAATGGCATCCTGACCCTGCGTGTCCCCAAAGTTGAAGAGGCTAAACCCAGGACGATCAAAATTAAACAGAAATAAGGCTTGACTTTATCAGCCCGAAGACCGCCTTGTATTTAGGTGGTCTTTTTTGTTAAATTCGGAACTTTTTTATGATAAGAATCGTCTTTATATTGAATTGAAGTAATTGAATGAATATCGTATAATTTATCTACATCACAGTTCACCGGGAGCTGACGTATGCAAACCCATTCACCTGCACAATCATCAGTAATGACTGTGCGGACACAAAACCAAGGGGACGATTGGAAAAGGAACAGTCCTGCATACGATTCACACAAATTCACTTCAAATCACAAGAACAAGACAGTCAAAGATTTTCGGGTATTTTATAAATTAATTAATCAAACACAAGTTCAAGAGGTGAAATGATGAAAAAATGGTCCTTTTCTCTACTAATTGTCCTGCTCCTGGCAATGCTGTCATTAGATGGTGTCGCCCAGGCGAGCACAATTCCAACCATCTCCATCCAGGGTGTGACTGAAGACGTAAAGGTCACCATCGTCACACACAATTTCCCTGCCAATAAAGATTTCAAAGTCCGTATGGGCTTGATTGGCACAAAGGCTGTGGACGGTATCCTGGTTGGCATGGTCAATTCGAAGACTGGCGGCAGTCTCAAATTTACGCTTGAGATCCCAGAAGCGCTGCACTCAGAAAGCCAGATTTCCATCCGGTTGGATTCGACCACTGGTGGATATTACAGCTATAACTGGTTCTATAACAGCGACTTTGGCAATCACACTGGCGGAGCCGCAGCTGATGAAGCC
>DIXG01000074.1 GCA_002436005.1 Anaerolineaceae bacterium UBA6086
AAACGGTTGTGATCCACTGTCATGCTGGCTTGGGGCGCACGGGGATGTTTGCAGCCTGCATGGCAAAAACTGTTTTCGGGATGAGCGGCGAAGAAGCGGTCAACTGGGTGCGCCAGTATATCCCGCATGCGGTGGAAACCCGGGAGCAGCTGGCGTTTATCCGACGATTTGATCCCGCCAGCGAGCAGGATTAGTCTTCTTCAGCGCTGATCTTCTTGATCACCAATGTGCCAATCGGACCCAGCAGGAGCTCGGGATAGTCTGTGACCTCTGAAAACTGCATTTGTGTATCGGATCCGCTAATGGCAAAGGTGTCACCTGGCACAACGTCAGCATCCTGTTCATAGATATAATAAAAGATATTCATGAACTGTTGGAGGATCTCGTCCTCGTTCTCGCCCCCCTGGAAGAAATAGGCTAAATCTGGAACATCAAAAATGTGATGTCCTCGCGTCACCAGCCAGTACTGCGTTTCATCGATGAAGAAGCGGATATATCCCATCCAGAGGGTAAAGGGGACCTCCTGGCGGTATTGGGCGATGGCATCTGGTGTCAGGAAGTCAGCAGCGGGATGTGCCGTCCAGGCAGGCTCGTTGACTAACCCCAGCAGATTTTCGCTGGCGAGGCTGGACGCCACCTGGTACAGGGCGATCATTTTCTCCACCGGATCATGATGCTGCCCAAGATAAACCAGGCTGAGATGGGATTGGTGGTGGCGCAAAGTCATCTTCACCTGGGGCTGCCAGCGAGAGGTGTGAATGGTGCGGTCCATGATTGCTGGGGGAAGTGGGCTTGGTAAGGCTGAAATCTGCACATGGTGCTGACCCCATTGAATTTGACCAAGCAAGCTTTGCGCGTTTTGGGCGGTCCATGAGATCTGAATTGAGCTTTTCTCTGATGGATGCACCATCTCCTGTAAGCGAGACAAGATGCTTTCTTCTTGCGGGAGAGCTACCTGCGGCTGTGAAAAAATGAGATGCAGCACAGGTTGGAAAATTTGAATTGAGTATTGCATGAGAACCTGGCTTTCTTGATGATCTGGTTTAATTATGCCCGATTATTCAAAAGCATCAAGGCTTTGTAAGCTGGATTTACCTGATTACAGAAGGTTGATCTGCATAGTGGTAAAATGGATAAAAATAGATGAGAGAGGTGATCCTGTGAAGGAAAAAATCATCATTGAGTATACGCCTGAGAAAAACGATTACATTCAGGCATCAAAAGTTTTGGCGAAAAAGACACCCAGTTTTCGCATATTGGCAGGGATTATCCTTCTGGTGGCAGCCACCTCGATTGTGATCCTGTTCATCCCCTCGCTGAGATACACGGGCTGGTTAAATGTTGCGACGGTGACACTGCTGGTGTGCGCTTTTTATATTTTTTACTACCTTGTTTTGATCCCATATCAGCTGTCACGATCCTATCAACGGAGCGACTCTTTGAAAATGGACCGGCGGTTCACTTTGGGGGATGAGCACGTCTTGATGGAGATTGGCGAAAACTCTTCTATTTTGCCCTGGGAGAAATTTCAAAAAGTGATGGAGGGCAAAGAGATTTATTTATTGGTTTTTATGGATGAGAATCGTATCTATCCTTTGCTGCCCAAGCGTTCTTTCCCGGATGAGGCAACCAGGGATGCATTTCTGAACCTGATAAAATCGAAATCAGTACCCCTGGTGTAGCACCTTTTATTGACTGTAATGCAATCCTTGTGAATTAATTCCGCAGGGATGGAATACCCATTGATGAGGAGATGAAAGATGACAATTGGAACCCTGTTAATTTCGCTGGCAATTGGGCTGGCTGTTGTGCTTCTATTCCTGGTCGGTTTTGTTATTCTGAAAACCGCGCTTTTCTCGCCGCCCCAAAAGGAGGTCCCGCCGCGCGGTTTTTCTGCGTTGGATGGAAAATCTGTCGCTGAGCGGCTGGGGCTGGCAGTCCAGTATAAAACAGTTTCTTTTAGCGATCCGGAAAAATTTGACCAGAACGCCTTTTTAGGATTGCATCGCCTGTTTAACACGCTTTATCCCCGGGTGCATGCTCAGTTAAAAATGGAAACAGTGAACGATCTGAGCCTGCTCTACACCTGGCAGGGCAAGAATCCGGACCTGAAGCCGATCATGTTGATCTCACATTTGGATGTGGTTCCTGCTGAGGACACAGGATGGACCTATCCCCCCTTCAGCGGCGAGATCGCTGATGGGTATGTGTGGGGGCGCGGCACACTGGATATCAAATCGGGCGTGATTGGCATTCTTGAAGCAGTTGAATATTTGCTGAAGGAAGGCTTTGAGCCCGAGCGCACAGTGTATCTGGGATTTGGGCATGATGAGGAGGTGGGCGGCATCAACGGCGCAGCAGCCATTTGCGACTTGCTTGAATCTCGCGGTGTGGTTTTAGGTAGCTTATTGGACGAAGGCGGCAGCGTGCTCGAAGATTTCTTACCGGGTGTGGATACGCCGGCAGCGATGATTGGCATTTCGGAAAAGGGCTATTTGAGCTTGAAACTGACTGCCGCTGTGGAAGGGGGCCATTCATCTATGCCCCCGCAAGAAACTGCCATTGGAATCCTTTCCAAGGCGATTGTGAATCTGGAGCGCAACCCCATGCCTGCGCACCTGGAAGTGGTGGAGTTTCTGATGAGCCATCTGGGTTCGGCACTGCCTTTCAAGCAGCGCTTGCTGTTTGCCAATACCTGGCTGTTTGGCGGATTGCTTAAAAAGCAACTGCGAAAATCGAACTTGCTGAATGCCAGCATGCGCACCACCACCGCTCCAACCCTGATCAGCGCTGGTTCAAAGGACAATGTACTGCCCGCCAGTGCGGAAGCCGTGGTCAATTTTCGCCTGCTGCCTGGTGATGATCTGCGCAGTGTGTATGAGATGGTGTTGGAACGGATTGATGACGACCGGGTGAAGGTGACCCCCTATGAGGGAGAGACCCTGGAAGGCGCAACGGGCTGGGATCCATCCCCTGTTGCTGATACGGAATCACCCTATTACCTTCGTTTAGCTCGATTGATCAAAGAGGCTTATCCTGATGTGCTGGTTTCACCTTATCTTGTGCTTGGCGGCACTGATGCGCGCCATTATGCTCCTGTGACCGAAAATGCGCTGCGCTTCACGCCGATCTGTATGACCCGCGAGGATCTGCAGAGTGTGCACGGCGTCAACGAGAGACTTTCATTTGAGAATTGTGCCAAGATGGTGGCGTTTTATGTTGCCTATATCCAGGAGCTCAGCCATTTGCCAGCAGGGGTGGACGCGATGATTGAGCCTGAAGATGAGGTTGAGGATGGGTTAGTGCTCGAGGAGGAGATCATCCTTGAAAATGATGTCATTGATGAGGATGACATTCCGGATTTGCCGGAGGATTAGCGTAAGTTGAAGAATACCAAACCCTACAACTTTTGTCATTGCCAGTGAGCGCTTGTAGGGTGGGGTCCTAAAACTGACCACACCCTACGGGACACATAATCCTTTCGGAGTGCGGACCCTGCACCCCGCCC
>DIXG01000061.1 GCA_002436005.1 Anaerolineaceae bacterium UBA6086
CTTTTTGCGACCACCACTGGCCTGGTTCATTATGAAACCATGCCGGGCGGGCGGAAAAAGGTTCATGTCGTCACTGTCCCAGAAGAAGAATAAGCGTGTTCACTTTTGAAAGGAATGTGACAATATTATGAAAAAAGAAATTCACCCCAAATTTTATCCGGACGCAACTGTGATTTGTGGCTCTTGTGGTGCAACCTGGACAACAGGTTCAACTGTCAAAGAGATCCGCACTGAAGTTTGTTCCAACTGCCATCCGTTCTATACCGGTCAGCAGCAGCGCATTCTTGACCGCGAAGGCCAGGTGGATCGCTTCTACAAACGACTGCAAGCACGGCAGGAGTTCCTTGAAGATCAGCAGGCTAAAGAAGAAGGAAAAGTTTCTCCCGATAGGTCCGTTCAAGTTCTTGAACTGGGCACACGGGTGGAGAACGCTCTTGAAGAAGCCGGTGTGAAGACGATTGCTGATGTACTTGAGCGGCTTGAAGGCGGAGAAAAAGCCTTGCTGGATATCAGCGGCTTTGGCCGAAAATCACTGATTGATCTCAAAAAGGCGTTACGGCAGCAGGGTTATAAGATCCCGGAAGCCGCCGAAGAAATCACCGTCTAATCCAGTAAAAATTTTAAAAATCCAGTAAACTTAACAGGCAGATGAACCCATTCTCTGCCTGTTATTTTTATTCACCAATGGGAGTTGGATATGATACATGATGCAGGTTTTGTCGAAGTGATTTGCGGATCGATGTTTTGCGGAAAAACTGAGGAGATGATCCGCCGCCTTAGACGGGCAAGGATTGCCAGGCAGCAGGTGCAGGTCTTCAAGCCAGCCATTGATGACCGTTATGATCAAAAGAAGGTTACTTCTCATTCCGGGGTGTATCTCGACGCGCAGCCCATGGAATCTTCCCAGGATATTTTGGCAGCGATTGATCCCGAGACAACCGTTGTGGGTGTGGATGAAGTACAGTTTTTCGACGATGGCATTGTGGATGTGGTTGACCAGCTGGCTGAAAAAGGGCTGCGAGTGATTGTCACCGGTCTGGATACCGATTTTCGGGGCGAGCCCTTTGGCTGTATGCCCGAGTTGATGGCACGTGCTGAAAAGGTGGATAAGCTACAAGCAATCTGCATGGTTTGCGGCGGTCCTGCCAGCCGGACTCAGCGTTTGGTCAATGGTCAACCCGCACATTACCACGACCCGATTGTTGTGGTCGGTGCACAGGAAATGTATGAAGCCCGCTGCCGGGCACATCATGAAGTTCCAAGAGATTAGCAATTGAGGCGTGTTATGAAAGATTATCAATCCTTTTTAGGGGAAGTATTAATTTCCGAAGAGACACTCACTCAACGAGTGCGAGAGTTGGGAGAAGAGATCAGCCGGGATTACGTTGGCAAATCCATCCTTGCCATCTGTATTTTACGGGGTGGAGTGATGTTTCTGACAGATCTGATCCGGCACATCAAGCCGCTGGTTGCGATTGATTTTATGGGTGTCTCATCCTATGGGAGCGGTACACGCAGTTCTGATGGTCTTGTGCGCATCACCCTTGACCTGACAACCAGTATTGCAAATCAGCACGTCTTAATCGTTGAAGACATTGTGGATAGCGGCAACACCCTCTCTTCTGTGATCGAATTGCTGCGCACACGCAATCCGGCCAGCCTGGAGGTCTGCACCTTGCTGAACAAGGTCTCTCGCAGAGAGGTGGATGTGCCGATCAAGTATTGTGGATTCGATATCCCGGACAAGTTTGTCTTTGGGTATGGACTGGATATGGACGAGTATTATCGCAACTTGCCGTTTATCGGGGTTGTAGATTTGGATAAGTATGAGGCTGATCTTTCCGACTGACGTTCTGCATTTGCTTGATTTGCTCAGGGAAGTAGTGCGCCCTGAAAAACGCCTATTTCTGGTGGGCGGCGCTGTTAGAGATGCACTACTGGGCAGAGCGAGCCAGGATTTGGATTTTGTAATAGCAGAAAACCCAACCGATCTTGCTCGAAAAGTTGCAAGGCGGCTGGGTGCTGGCTTCTTTGTGCTGGATGACGCGCGTCATACTGCACGGGTATTGTATCGTGATCCATCTGGCAAACTGGCTCCAATTGATTTTGTGCAATTCACCGGCGATTCACTTGAAGCAGACCTCCTTCATCGGGATTTCACCATCAACGCGATTGCTGTTCCATTGAATGACCTGAGCGACCTGATTGATCCTTTGGGTGGACAGGAAGACCTGGAAGAGGGGCTGCTCAAACCATGCAGCCTATTTGCGCTCGATGATGACCCGGTCAGAGTGCTGCGCGCCATCCGGTTGTCGCGCCAATTGGGCTTCCGATACGCACCGGAGTTACCAGAATTAATGCAAGCAGCTGCAGTCCAGTTAAAGCGCACATCAGTGGAACGGCAGCGGGATGAGTTCTTCAAGATCTTGTCCGGAGTTGATCCAGCTGAAGGTATGGCGGATTGCCGTCGTTTTGGTGTGTTTGATACTTTACTACCACTATTGACTGAACAGGAGCCTATTCCAGCTTGTGAACCGCACGTTCTTCCCTTATTTGACCATACCCTTTCTACCGTTGAAAATCTGGATTGGATCGTTAGAAGTTT
This sequence comes from Anaerolineaceae bacterium UBA6086, assembly GCA_002436005.1. Taxonomy (GTDB): domain Bacteria; phylum Chloroflexota; class Anaerolineae; order Anaerolineales; family Anaerolineaceae; genus Brevifilum. Next base: position 2,606 of record DIXG01000061.1, read on the forward strand.
TTCTTTGGAAGGCGGGTCAAGGCTGAGTAACGCAAACTGGTGGTTGGAAGACACGCGTTCTGAATTGAAAGACTACGCTGCTCAGATTAAGGATTATTTTGCTGAGGAGATCACCCCTGGGAGATCAAAACACAGCCTGGCGTTGTTGAGCGCACTGCTGCACGATATTGGTAAACCACAAACGATGCACACAATCCAGGATGGCAGGTTGGACTTTTCCGGACATGAGCAGGTTGGCGCAGTGCTTGCCTGGGAGGCAGCAAAGGGCTTGCAGTTAAGCAACGCGGAAGCTGATTGGGTTAAAGGAGTGGTTCTGCATCATATCTGTCTGGTTCCCCTGGCACGTGCAAAGACCTACCCTGACCGAAGAGCGATCTACCGCTATTTTCAGACAGCGGGTGAGGCTGGTATTGCCGTTGCGCTGCTGGCACTTGCAAACAAAGCCGCAACGTATCAGGATCGTTTGACCGAGGAAAATTGGCGGGGACAGATGGTTGTGACCAGGGCTTTGTTGAAAGCCTGGTGGGAGCAGCGAACGGAGGTGGTTTCGCCTGCTCCGCTTTTGAATGGAAATGACCTGCAAAGGGAATTTGGACTGCCGCCTGGGGAAGATATTGGCTGCCTTCTGGGAGCATTAACAGAAGAGCAGGCAGCTGGAGAAGTGAGCACCAAGCAGGAAGGGAAGTCTTTTATCAGGGATGTGCTGAAACTATCGGATGACAGTGAGAAAAAAGATGACCTATCGATTTGATTGGATTAGAGGATGAACACATTAGATGCCATTTTTGCACGCCGCAGTATTCGCCGTTTCCAGGAAAAACCTGTTGAACCCGAAAAATTAGACACTTTGTTGAAAGCCGCCATGGCAGCTCCATCTGCAATGAATATCAAGCCCTGGGAATTTGTGGTGGTGACCAGGGCAGAAATGATGGATAAAATTCGCTCAGCGTTGATGTTTGGTAAGCACAACGCACCCGCTGCAATAGTCGTGTGCGGTAATACATCCTTTTTCAAGCATCCGAAAGGTGCCAGGTTTTGGGTTCAGGACTGCAGCGCGGCAACCGAGAATATTCTGGTGGCAGCAGTCGAATTGGGATTGGGGACAGTTTGGCTGGGGGTGCATCCTGTCCACAATTTTACAAAGAGAATTTCAGATTTGCTGGGCTTACCGGAACACGTGAAACCTTTGAATGTGATTTATGTGGGTTACCCGGCAGAAGAGAAAGCGCCGAGGTCTCAATATGACCCGGATCGCATTCATTGGGAGACTTATCGGTGATTTTTAGTTACAAGAGCTCTCAGTTCTGAAATTGGCTTTGATACTTCATTAAAAGTTTAGTCTCTCGGGAAATGTCCATCCCGATTTTCATTTTCTTGACTTCGCGCAGGGAGTGCAGCCATTCAAGCGTGTCTGTCACAGTCTGAGAGATCGGTCTGAATTTTAGTCCTTCTTTGAGGGCTTTGTTGATGTTGATGTTATAAAATCCTGCGTAAGATGGATCGGCTGAGGGCACCCACAGGGGGAGATCCGTCCAGGGAGAGACTCCTTCGTTAATCAAGAAAGGTTCTTCCACCCAAACGAAGTTTGTTTCCGACATAGCCGCTTCACGACAGGCAACCAGCAGTGAGCCAAAGGTAGCCGGTTTCTTTGGGCCGGTGACATTGTAGGCGCCTTCTTTTTCCTTCTCGATCATGTTAATCACAAAAGAGGCGAGATCGCGCACATCAATGAATTGCAGGTTTGAGCTGGGGGGGGCAGGCGCAAGGACTTTTCCCCCCAAAGAGACCCGCCAGGGCCAGTAAGTGAAGCGATCTGTTGGGTCATTGGGTCCAACGATCAGACCAGGGCGGATGACAAGCGTACGACCCTTGAAGTTTTTCTGAATTTCATATTCGCACAGCGCTTTCAGTGGACCGTAGGCATCGCCCATATAGTTTTCATCCTCAGGGTCCTCCAGCTGCGCCAGGGGATAATCTTCAGCGATATCAGGTGTTTTGAAATCCTGGTAAACAGAAATCGAAGAGATGAAAGTGTAACTATCACATTTGCCCGACAGAAAAGACGCCGATTGTTTGACGACGCGCGGCAGATATCCACTGGTGTCAATCACGGCATCCCATTTTCTGCGTTTTAAAGCCTCCAGGTTGCCATCCCTGTCCCCCACCAGGTTCTTGACATTGGGGAACAAGTCGGGGTTTGTCTTTCCACGGTTGAAAAGTGTGGGTGTGTGACCTGCTTCAAGTGCAGCCTCTACCAGGGCAATACCCAAAAACCGTTTTCCACCTAAGATTAAAATTTTCATAGGGACCTCTTACTGAGTGTTTGTCTTCTTTGTTAATGACCCTTCCATACATCTGCCTTGAACAAGGAAAGATTGCCTTTTCTGTTAGGTTTTTTCACCCTTTGATCGTGTTAAAATGTGATCAACAGGGAGAGACCAACGAAGTGGTATCGGATTTTCTTCCTCATTGATAATTATACAGCAGTCTGGAATTCATCTAAAGCCAAAATTTTTATAAGAGAAAGATGATGTTGAATGAACCAATACAATTGGATCCCGGAAAATGATTAATTCCTGATCCAAACAGCATTCAGATTGCGATAATCTCTGAAAAAACTTGCGGTGAATAACAGGTGGTTCGCCTGTTCGGCAATGTAATAGAGATAGATGTGATCGGATGAGCGGTAAAGAAAGCCAGATGAATCCGGCAGCCACAAGACCTGCAGCGCTTCTCCCATCAATGAAAGTTGTATTTCATCGGTAAACGTGGGGTCAAGCAAATAGGTTTTCTGGCTGCGTGTGGTCAGCAGAATAGATTCGCGGTTCGGTGATCGTGAATAGTGTAGAAGGGGGTCTTTGAAAGGCACACTTTGAAGAGTATCACCATCAACCAGCAGGCTGTGTTCTTCACAATTCAGCAGAAAGCGATCGGCATCAACAAAGGTAAATAGTGAACACATACTTTCCAGTGTGATTGAATCAATGACTTCGCCGGTTTGCAGCCGCACCGCCAAATTGGTCGTCTGTGTTTCCTGGTCTACTTGCAGGGTAATCAGATGGTCCTGATAAGTAGAGATGGCTGTGAAGGGTTCAGATAAAACAGATCTGGATTGCATGTTGTTGACGTTCAATAGCGAAAACCCATTCCCGCCAACAGGGGCTAACTGATGGATGATCCCGATCAGCTCATTTGAAAACCAGAAAACGGATGGATTATCCACAGCTTCTGGTAATGTGACAGCCATGAAAGTGTGTTCTCCCATGTCGATCACATAGTATTGGTCATCCTGCCAGATTCCAGGTTCGATGAGGAAGCCTTTTTTAAGCAGGATTCTTTGCCTATCTGGTGAAACCCAGAAAGCCTCAACGAGGGCAGGTGCACTTTCCAGCCGGGATCTCTCTCCGGTTTCAACATCAAGCAGAGTCAGATTTGTGCTGGATTCTGATCCAATATCGACTGTTATAAGATGTTGGTCGCTATCAAACCAGCTGACGATCCCCGTGGATGTTGTGAGTGTATTGTGCAGTGCTGCCTGAATTCCCAATTCAGTGTAATTCAATTCAGGCAATGCTTGTTGGGCTTGAGTTGCAGCTTGCTCAAAATTGAATTGTGATGGTTCAATGGGGGATTTTGGGAGGAAGTGCACTTCACCTGAATGGATCGTCAGGATCAGGAAATCGTTGGTGTCTGTGGCAATAAGCATATGGGATTTGCTGGGTGAAAGATTTTTCGCCAGGGAGATTTCACGCGATTCGCTGGGCAGCGAGAAGGGAATGCTTGTTTGGCTGGCAATATCCAGAATGTGATATGCATCCACATCCGTTTGGACCAGCAGCAGAGGACCTTCTAATTCTTGAACAGGAGGCAGAACGGGAGTTGAGGTGCTGAGGGAGGTGGGTTGTAAAGCTGGGGTGGAGGTAACTGGCATGACGGTGACAGGAACGGATGTGTCGGGTTCTGGCAGGCAGCCTAAGATCCCGCCAAGCAGTATCAGACTTATAGCGAACAGGATGACCCGTTCAGTTATTCTCAAGGCCTTTTTCCAATCTCAGTTCATCCCGAATGGGAATTCCGCCTTCCCCAATATCGGGAATTGTCGGTTTGATCTTGCGCGACTGGTCCAACTTCCCAGGGTAAAGGGCTGTCAATTTGAACCCTCGGCGCTGGTAAAAACCCAGGGCATGCAAATTGTCATTTGTTGTGGTCAGGCACAGCTTGCGGCAGCGAGCATCCTGAGCAATTATTTCGACTGCTTCTAACAGGCGGCTGCCAACCCCCAAACCCTCTTTCAGGCTGGCAAGGGTAATGATTTCGCAGACTGCATCACCGATCTGATAATGCAGGATTCCGATGATTTCCCCATCCATAACGGCTTTCAATCCGGGGAGATTGGATGGATTGAATGCCATATCATGGGCAACAACGGGTTCTCCACCCCAAAAGTGGTGGAGCATTTTCGAAACGCTTTCAGCATCTTGTTGTGTGATTGTTGAAATGATGAATGACATGATCTCTCATCCTCCACTCTCATTATAATGATTTCCTCGAATCCGGTGGAAAAATGGGCTGACCCAGAAGTGATAAGGTGTTAAGCATTGGTGGCTGGGTCTTGTCACGGCGGTCATACGGATTGGTTTTTGGATTGAGAATCCCAATTATTGATTCAATTGAAAAAAGCGGATTGGATTAGGCACGCTTTGAACCCGTTTAGTTCAGGGCATTCTCTTCAAATTCAGCTGACTAAACCTGGCATCTCTCCTGCTGGGATCATGATATTACAAAACCTTAACGATGATTGGGGAATTGCCTTTGGGATTCTTTCTTTATCGTGGTAAAATTGTACGTTTGAGAGCAAAAATATGCGCACAGCGTTTTATAACAATTATTTCAATTTAGGAGGAAGAATGTCGGAAAAGAAATGGGTTTATTTATTCAGCGAAGTTGACCAGGCAGAGGCATATGCTGGTGATTGGGAAAGCGTCCGCGGACTTCTCGGTGGTAAAGGCGCCAATCTGGCTGATATGACTCGCATTGGCATCCCTGTGCCCCCTGGATTTACTGTCACCACCGAAGCATGCATCGCCTACCAGGATGACCGAACCTTTCCAGAAGGAATGTGGGACCAGGTATTAGCAGCATTAAAAGTTGTTGAAGCAAAGACGGAAAAGAAGTTTGGTGATCCTTCCAATCCTTTACTTGTCTCCTGCCGATCAGGTGCCAAGATGTCCATGCCCGGCATGATGGACACCGTTTTGAACATCGGGCTGAACGATGAGACAGCCAAAGGGATGGTGGCGTTGACGGAGAATGAGCGATTTGTGTATGACTCCTATCGCCGCCTGGTTCAAATGTTTGGTTCCGTTGTGTTGGAAATTCCGGACGAAGCATTCGAAGATGTGCTGGAACAATACAAAGAAGCCAAAGGTGTGGCAAACGATACTGACCTCGACGCTGAGGATTGGAAAGTACTGACTGAAAAATTCCAGGCAGTTGTGAAGGCAGAGAAGGGTTTTGATTTCCCACAGGATCCTGTCAAACAGCTTGAACTGGCAACCAAAGCCGTGTTCAATTCGTGGAATGCCAAACGCGCCATTGATTACCGCCGCCGAGCCAATATTCCAGACGATCTGGGTACTGCAGTTAACATTCAGACGATGGTGTTTGGCAATATGGGCTGGAATTCGGGTACAGGCGTTGCCTTTACCCGCAACCCGGGCAATGGTGAAAGAGAAATGTATGGCGATTTCCTGATGAACGCACAGGGCGAGGATGTGGTAGCAGGTATTCGCAACACGCAGCCTATCCGCGAGTTGAAAGACGAAATGCCCGAAGTCTATGAACAATTCATGGAAATTACCAGCAAGCTGGAAAAATATTACAAAGACATGCAGGATGTAGAGTTCACAATTGAGAACGGAAAACTGTGGATGCTGCAGACTCGAAACGGCAAACGCACCGCCAAAGCTGCCATCAAGGTGGCGGTTGATATGGTGAACGAAGGTCTGATTGACAAGAAGACGGCTGTTATGCGGGTGGAACCTGAACATGTTGACCAGATGCTCCATCCCCAATTTGATGCCAAAACGATTGGCGAAGCACAGCAAGCTGGCAAGCTATTTGCGACCGGTGTGAACGCTTCACCAGGTGCGGCTGTTGGACAGGTGTACTTTGATGCTGACACAGCTGAACGGATGGCGAAAGAGCACGGTCAGGATGTGATCATGGTTCGCCCGTTCACCAAGCCCGATGATGTACACGGCATGCTGGCAGCCAAAGGCATTTTAACCAGCGAGGGCGGTGCCACCTCCCACGCAGCGGTTGTTGCACGCCAATTTGGTGTGCCCTGTATTGTGGGCGCAGCCATGATGTCCATCGACCTTGACAAACGTGTGATGAAATCTAATGGCAAAGTTGTCAAGGAAGGCGAGTGGATTTCCCTGGATGGCAGTACCGGTGAGGCTTATATTGGCCAGATGAAATTAACAATCCCGGATATCGAGGAACAGGTCGAGCTGATGACCCTGCTGGATTGGGCGGATGAAATTGCCCGGCTGCAGGTGTGGGCAAATGCAGATTATCCCGCAGATGCGCGTCGCGCTCGTTTGTTTGGCGCCAAGGGTATTGGTCTTTGCCGAACTGAGCATATGTTCTTTGAAGAAGAACGATTGCCTTTTGTGCAAAAAATGATCCTGAACGCAGAAACAGCCCAGAACCTGCTCAATAATTCTGAACGGCTGGAAGGATTTCTTGAAAAAGGAAAGATTGATGGCCAGGTGATGCGCGAGGAAACCCGCAAAGAAATTGAAGTGGAGTTTGCAGAAGCAAAGAAACTGGTTGATGAATCCGGTGCTGTAAAGGCTTATTTTAGTGCACTTGAGAAATTGCTTCCATCGCAGCGCTCAGACTTCTATGGCTTGTTCGAGGCAATGGATGGCTTACCCGTGATCATCCGCCTGATCGATCCACCTTTACATGAGTTTTTGCCCTCACAGGAAGAGCTTTTGGTCGATGTGACCGAAATGCGAACCCGAGGGGAAACAGAAGGTCTGGAAGAAAAAGAAGTTCTATTGGATGCAGTCACAAAACTGCATGAGAGCAACCCGATGATGGGCTTGCGCGGAATTCGTTTGGGCATTGTCTATCCTGATATCATGCGCATGCAGGTGCGGGCGATTTTTGAAGCAGCCAGTGATGCAACCCTCAAGGGCATCGATGTCCATCCCGAGATCATGATCCCGCTGACAGGACACATCAACGAACTGAAACATGTTCAACCGCAACTCGAAGCTATTGCAAAAACGGTGATGGAAGAAAAGGGTGTCTCCTTTGATTATAAGTTCGGCACCATGATTGAAATCCCACGTGCAGCCATAACCGCTGGTGAAATTGCTGAAGTGGCTGAATTCTTCTCCTTTGGCACCAACGACCTGACCCAAATGGCATTTGGCTACAGCCGTGACGACGCCGAACGCAACTTCCTGATCACCTATGTGGATGAGGGCATCCTGCCAGAAAATCCATTCCAGGTGCTGGATCGCAAGGGCGTTGGCCGCTTGATGGACATTGCCGTCAAAGAAGGCCGTGCTGTTCGACCTGATCTTGAAGTCGGCATCTGCGGCGAGCACGGTGGTGACCCCAGTTCGATCGAGTTCTGTCACCTGGTTGGCAACAACTATGTGAGCTGCTCTCCTTTCCGTGTGCCGGTTGCACGATTAGCCGCTGCCCAAGCAAAGGTTAAGAACGGTTAATTTCTCGGTCTCAAGTAGTTTCAAGGACCCCCAGCAGTTTATAAAATGCTGGGGGTCTTTTTATTGTCACCCAACGCGAATGGAGAAGACAACGCTTCAGAGAATATGGGCATATTTTCATTCATAAATGTGTGCGGAAGGTTGTCTAGCATGCGTCGTCATTAATTAGGACAATTCTGGTATACTAAATTCGTCTTTATAGTGCACGGTATTATTCGAAATCTTAAGATGATTAGAATACTTTCATCTGTTCAAGGAGAACTAACATATGGATAAAAAGGATTATCTAAGCCTCTACCAGGAAATGGTTGTCATCCGTCGCATCGAAGAGCGTTCTGCTGAACTTTATCAGCGGGGAAAGATCGGCGGATTTCTGCATTTATACATTGGGCAGGAAGCAGTCTGCGCCGGCATTGGGTCTGTGCGGCAGGCGCAGGACCGCATTATCACGGCATACCGTGATCACGGGTGGGCAATCAGCGCCGGAATTGATCCCAAAATTGTGATGGCAGAATTGCTCGGCAAGCAAGATGGCTGTTCACGCGGTAAAGGCGGCTCGATGCATATGGCTGATGTCGATTTGAATTTTTGGGGTGGGCACGCGATTGTCGGCGCACACATCCCGATTGCTGCCGGATTGGCGCTGGGCGATGTTTACCAGAAAAATGATGAGGCTGTCACCATTTGCATGTTTGGGGATGGGGCGACCAATATCGGCTTTTTCCATGAGGGCTTGAATCTCAGCAAAGTCTGGAATCTGCCGGTGCTGTGGGTGTGTGAAAACAACCAGTATGGCATGGGAACCTCCGTCGGCAGGGCTTCCGCTGTTTCTGAGATCCGCCAAAAGGCAGAGGGCTATGGCATGCGGAATGAACGGATCGAAGGCATGGATGTGATGAACGTGCGAAAAGATGTCTCACGAGTGCTGGATACCATCCGCAAAGAAGGCGGACCTTACCTGCTGGAAATTATGACCTACCGCTATCGCGGACACTCGATGGGCGATCCGGAACGATACCGGGCAAAAGAAGAAGTGAAGAAATGGGAAGAAGAAGATCCTATTGGAATCTTCCGAAGATATCTGGTTGCTGAAAAGATCGCGACCGAAGCAGAGCTGGACACGCAGGATGATGAGGCTGAAAAGATCACCGAAGAAGCGGTCCAATTTGCCGAAGCAAGCCCGAATCCTGGCAAGGATGAGCTTTTTGAACATATTTACGTTGAACCCACGCCGATTGAATACCGGGGTTATAAGTTGGAAAAGGAAAGCGAGGAAAACTAAATGGCAAGGATGACCATGCGAGAAGCAATTTCACGGGCGCTTTGGGAAGAGATGGAGCGCGATGAATCCGTGTTCATCATGGGCGAGGAAGTCGGCGTTTGGGGCGGAACATATGCTGTGACCAAGGGCTTCTATGACCATTTTGGACCTGACCGTGTGAAGGATACGCCAATTGCTGAAACTGCCATTGTGGGCGGTGCGATAGGTGCGGCTTTGACGGGGTTGCGCCCGGTGGCAGAGCTGATGACGATCAATTTTGCATTTGTGGCGATGGATCATATCGTCAACGAGGCAGCAAAACTGCATTATATGTTTGCCGGGCAGTTCAAACTACCGCTTGTGATCCGGGCAACCAGCGGAGGTGGTCGTCAGCTGGGAGCAACCCATTCGCAAACGCCCGATGCAATCTTTGCGCATTTTCCGGGTCTGAAGGTTGTTTCACCTGGAACCCCTGCCGATGCAAAGGGTCTGCTTAAAAGCGCGATCCGCAGCGATGACCCGGTGCTGTTTATCGAGAATGCCACACTTTACCAGGTGAAAGGCGAGGTGCCGGAAGACAAGGATTACCTTGAGCCGTTGGGAAAATCAAAGGTGCAGCGCGAAGGCGATGATGTCACGATTGTCGCCTATTCAAAGATGGTCCAGGCTGCCCTTCAGGCTGCGGACATGCTGGCGGAGGATGGCATCGAAGCAGAAGTGGTGGACCTGCGGTCACTGCGCCCCCTGGATATGGACCCTGTGATTGCTTCCTTCAAGCGCACCAATCGTGCGGTGGTCGCAGAAGAAGGTTGGCGGTCCTTTGGGGTGGGATCAGAGGTTTCTGCCCGGATTTATGAATTAGCTTTTGATTATGTGGATGCGCCAGTAAAGCGCGTTGCCCAGGCTGAAGTACCGCTGCCATACAATGCCGACCTGGAACAGCTGGCACTGCCGCAGGTTGAAGACATTTATCTTGCTGCTAAGGAGGTTGTTTATGGCTGAGCTGGTGACTATGCCCAAATTGGGCTTTGATATGGCAGAAGGAACTTTGGTTCGGTGGGTGAAGGCTGAAGGTGATACTGTTGAAAAAGGCGATGTGATTGCTGAGATCGAAACCGACAAGGCAACGGTGGAAGTGGAATCCAGTTTTGCAGGCGTAATGTTCAAACACCTTGCAGAAGAGGGTGAGGATCTGCCTGTTAACACGCCGATTGCTGTGGTTGCTGATGAGGGCGAAAAGCCTTCTGAGGATGAAATTGAATCGCTGGTTTCAGCAGCTGGTGGAAAAACTAAAAAAGCCAAAGCGCCAAAGGCTGAGAAAGAACCTGAATCTGAGGAAAAGAAATCTGAGGTTGAGGCAGATGCTGCACCTGCTGAAAAGGATGAGCCTGATGTGGCACCTGCGGGTGGCGTGCGTTCCTCTCCGCTTGCCCGGCGGATCGCCAGTGACAAAGATGTGGACCTGAGCGATGTGCAGGGCAGCGGTCCGCGCGGACGGATTGTTAAGAAAGATATCGAGGCATATCTCGATTCGATGCGGTCTGAGGGACGGGAGGAAGAGGCGGAAGCTGTTGGTCGAGCACTCCAGCCGATTGCTTTCAGCACAGGCGAAATTCCTGAAGACCAAGTTGTCGCAATGAGTCGGCTGCGTCAGGCGATCAGCCGCCGGATGCAGGACTCCAATCAGAACTTCCCGCATTTTTATCTGACCCGTGAATATAAGACCGGGGCATTGATGCAGATGCGCAAGGATATCAATGCGCTCTTACCTGAAGCGGACAAGGTCTCTGTGAATGATTTCATCATCAAGGCTGTGGCGCTGGCATTGCGCCAGTATCCAAACCTGAATGCCAGGATTGAGGATGATAGCCATATTCGCCGGTTTGGGCAGGTTAATATTGGCGTGGCTGTGGCGGTGGAGGGCGGTTTGATGACGGTGGTGGTGGAAAATGCTGATCAGAAGCCGATCCGGCTGATTGGACGGGAAGTGCGAGAGATGGCAGAACGGGCGCGCGAAGGCAAGGTGCGCAATGAGGATATCATGGGGTCCACCTTCTCCATCAGCAATCTGGGGATGTTTGGCATTGACGAATTCGCAGCCATCATCAACCCGCCTGAGGCGGCGATCCTGGCAGTGAGCGCTGTGCAGGATAAGCCTGTGGTGGAAGATGGCGAACTGAAGGTGGGTTCACGGATGAAGGCGACGTTATCAGCAGATCACCGTGTGACGGATGGCGCTGAGGCAGCAGAATTCATGCAGGTATTGGCAAATTACCTGGAAGAGCCGATGCGGCTATTTCTATAATCACTTTTTTAGTTTCTAAGCCCACAGTTTCGCATTCTGTGGGCTTTTTTGTTTTACTGAGATAATTTCTCTGCGGTGATGTGATTAAGCCTGCTATAATCTAATTAATCTCATCAACGAATTTTTATTCATCTCTGATATTTCTCAAAGGAGAGCAATCCATGAATCATATTGAAGGAACAGTTAAGGGTGTGCATGGTTTGGACATCTATCATCAAGCCTGGGTCCCGGAAGGGGAGGTCAGGGCGTCTATCCTGATCGTGCATGGATTGGGAGAGCATTGTGGGCGCTATACCAACGTTGTCAACTACCTGGTTCCCAAGGGATATGCCCTGTATGGTTTTGACCTGCCTGGGCATGGCAAGTCTGGTGGGGTGCGGGAATATGTCAGCACATATGATGATTACACCGAAACCTTAACTACCAATTATCAGCGGGTCAGAGAAGCGCAGCCTGACAAGCCGATTTTTCTTCTCGGTCACAGCATGGGCGGGTTGATCGCGGCGGCTTACCTGGTCGATCATTCAGAAGACTTTACAGGTGCGGTCATTTCCGCTCCTGCGATTTTGATCCCCGACTTTGTGACAAAATTTACCGTGCTATTGGGCAAGGTTTTATCAAAAATTGCGCCTAAAGCTGGCGTTCTTGGTTTGGATGCAAATGGCGTTTCAAAGGACCCCGCAGTGGTTGAGGCTTATATCAATGATCCGCTGGTTTTTCATGGCAAGACAACGGCACGATTGAGCGCTGAATTGCTCGACAAGGTCTTTTGGGTCAATGAAAATATGGAAACGATCACGACGCCGCTGCTGATAGTTCATGGTGGTGAGGATAAGCTGGCAAACCCCAAAGCCGCACAATTGCTCTATGACCATGCGAGTTCAAAGGATAAGACACTCAAGGTCTATGATGGGTTGCACCACGAAGTCTTTAATGAGCCCGAGCGTGAACAGGTGTTGGGTGATGTGTCCGCCTGGTTGGATGCGCATTTGTAAACATCAAGTTGCTCTTATACGGTAGAAACTGGAAAGCAGCATTGTCTATCAGGCCAGACATTTTTGCCTGATCGGAAGCTGCCGATCAGCGGTCTGCCTGTTCTCCGTAGAGCCACGCATAAATGTAGTGAATTTCGTTGATCAGGCGGATATAATTGCGCGTTTCTTCGATCCGGATAATTTCGAGAAATAGATCCGGATCATCGAAGGACATCAAGCCTTTCCATGCAACGGTGTTTCCCGGTCCGCCATTATAGGCAGCTAGCATGGCGAAGGTATCCCCCTCGAAATAATTTCTCTGCCGTTTGAGATAATTCGCGCCAAAAACCAGGCTGATATAGGGGCGATTCAAATCTGCCTCGGTGTAATTCTCAGGCCAACCCAATTCTGCAGCCAGTTGGGCACCCGTGGCAGGCATGATCTGCATCAAGCCACTTGCGCCTGCGCCTGAAGCAATAAAGCCTTCATAGGCGCTTTCCTGGCGAATCACTGAAAGGAGCAGCAGGGGTGAAATGTCTTCGTCCTGGGCAGTGGGCAACAGCCAGTCTAAATAGTATGCGCCAAAGCGAATGCGAGAAAAGAATTCTGGTGCTTGCAGGGCGGCTGCGCCTTCCAAACCGGCAAGTTTCAGCAAATCGGTGGAGGCAGCCAGGGCAGAACGGTAAAGCCCAATCTCCACCAGCGCAGGGATCAAACGGAAAGTCTGTGCAGGGTCGTCTGAAAGAGCACTTCGTAAGGCATCAAATTCGGCTTTGCCTGCCTGATAATTTCCCAGTGTCCAGAATTCGATTCCCCTTTGGAAACGGGGATCGTTTGCCAGCAAGCCAGGGCTTTCCAGGTTGGTATCCGCTGGCAGGTTGAAAGTTTGCCTGAGCCAGGTTTCAGCTTCCAGGCGATAGGGTGTCAGATCCGGGTTGAGATCATAAGTTTGTGGATCTGCAAAGGGCTCACGACCGATCAGAAGGTCTTCGGCGCGGATGCTGTAATGGCCAAAGGGATCAGAGGTTTGGGCGATCTTCCAGCTATCAAGGGCGGCACTGATATCGCCCTGTGCTTGCTGACATTTGCCTATCCAAAGATGGGCTGCAGCCAGCTGGCTGGGTTCATTTGCCAGCACCAAGGCGCGCGAGAATTGCGCTTTGGCGCTTTCCCAGTCGCCCATGCGCACGTGTGTGATCCCGGCAAAGTAGGTGGCGCGGAAGGTTTCATCTGAATTTGGGTATTCGCCTGCAAGGCGCGCCCAGGTGTCAGCCGCTTCTGGCAGCATGTCGGCACGCTCATAAGACCGCCCTGCCAGGAACAGGAAATTGGGGGCATCTGTGGATTCTGGACGTTGGGCGACGAAGGTAAGCGCATGTTCTGCCGCCTTCTGTGGTTCGCCCAGATAAGCCCAAAGGGTAAACTCAATGCTCTCCCATGCATCCACATAATAGCTGCTGGTGGGGTAATCCAAAATCAGTTGTTCCCACAACGTGATGGCTGCCTCATACTGAAGCTCCATGTCGTTTGATGAAAGCGCGCGTGTGGCTAATGCTTTGTGATAAAGTGCGCCATCAGCATTTACTTCCACGCCAGATGCCAGATGGCGATCAAAGGCTTCAATCGCAAGGGCATAATTGCCCATATTGTAATTGATCAACCCCCGCTGGTATTCGTCAACCGGGATGCCTGCTTCAACCAGGATGACCAGGGCGGTATAGGCATCATAAGCGTAGGGGATACCGTTGACTGCCGCCTGCAGATAGTCATAAGCCAGGTCAGGGTTTTCCTGTTCAAGATAGATTCGACCCAGGCGGAGGTTCATTTCCGCTTTCGTATAGTCATTAGTGGTAGTATTCAGAATATTCTGATACAGGGAAATGGCAGTCTCAACCTCACCCAAAGTCTGGTGTGCAACAGCTATTTTGACGGACAGCGGCTCGCTGCCTCCAGCCGGGTGGGTTAGATAAGCTTCTTCCAATGCAGAGAGGGAGGCGGATGTGTCGCCGAACGTTGTGTAGAGACTGGCGCGCAGCTCATGGATGTGTGAGTCCAGAAGACCGGGTTTGATTGTCAGATAGCTGTCATAGGCTTCCAAAGCTTCGTCATAGCGTTCGAGTCGGGTGAAGGTCTGCCCTAACATATAATAGGCACGTCCTGCGATGGCTGGGTCCTCGGAATCGGCTGCAGCCTGAAATTGGTCACGTGCTGCGCTGAGGTTATTCATTTGGTAGTAGGCTTGACCTAATCCCAGCTGATTTTGCGATTGCTGTCCTGGCTCGGAGGCATTCGCGATGGCAGCCTGGAAGATTTTCCGTGCGGTTTCGTAGTCGCCCATCAGCAGGGCGACCTGGCCATCACTGACCGTCTCTTCTGGCGGGAGGATGATCTCTTCCGTAGGCGTTGGTGTGGGGAGGATGTCCATCTCAGGGATGATTTCCTCCGGGGCATTTTCTGGGAGCGTAGTGGGTGCTGCGGCTGGTGCGCATCCTGAGAGCAGTAGCCCGGCTAAAAGGATCCCTGACACAACGAACTTCATCAATTTTTGCATGAGGTTAAGTGTAACATATGGGATTTAGATGAGGTAGTGGGTGAATTTCTGTGTCACTTCACTGAAAGCCAGAACCTGTGTGCCTGAAACGTGCACTGAGCCGCCAAAATATCCGTCAAGATGAATCAGCGGATCATCCACATTGTTTTTGAGAGAAAAACAATGAATTGGTAGGCTGATAGGATCTATGGAACCCATTCCCCAGAGCAGAGAAAAAGAAAGAGTGCATCCTGCATGCTGCCAGAGAAACCGGTTTCATCATACTGGCCGATCAGATCGAAGCCCTCCCTTAAGGTAATAGTAAAAATACCCGCCCCATGCGAACCCTGGTTGGGATCTGTAAATACTAATTCACTGTAGACCGAATCTGCACAACTGTCTGCGGTCGTTTTCATCCCAATGGAGGCTTGATTGTTCGAATATAACAAAAGCTCGAAGTAACCAGACGCAGTACAGCCATTCATTAAGAGTGTGTCTGTGAATGTGCCAACATAACGCGCTTCAATGAACGGATCTTCTTGCTCTTCTGTTTCCGGTTCGACAGGCTCTACCTCAGTTATGTCTGGTCGGGCAGATTCCGTTTCAGGCGGGGCGGATTCGATTGGTTCCACATCTGCTCCGTCCTCCTCAATCTCAGGAATTGGCGCGAGCGGCTGGTATTCCGTCGCAGGCTGCTCTTCAGTTTCAATTACTGCCGAGATCATGCGATCTTTGATCCGGTCTGCCAGGTCTTCAGCAATGGCTTCTTCTAAATCCGGAAAGTTTTCCAAAAGTCCGTCTTTAATATAATCGCTCAAAGCGCCCTCAATCTGATTGCGAACCTCATCTGTTAGAGCTTGTTTTGGATCGAAGTAGGCTGATCGTACGAATTCTGTCCATTCGTTAACTTTATCGACGTATTCAAAACCGCTATCAATACCGGCAAACTGGACGCTCAGAACACCTTTCCCGAGATCGACATAAAGTTCTGCGCCACGCTGCAGGGCTTTTGCCCCAACGCGATGTATGATCTCACCACTGGGACGGTTGGAGTCCGGGTTGAGTGTTTGCCACAGTCCGCTATACGGACCGATGGTGAAAAGATCACGCCGGATCGATGTCAGTCCACTGATTTCGTTGCGTTCAACTTTTTGGATGAATTCATCAAAATTGGTGCTGTTGATTTGCAGACCTGGGGGCAGCGCTTCATAGGCGGACTCTTTTTCCCACTCGGACATATAGGGATAAACGGATAAAATATCCTGCCTGGCTTGTTCGGTTTCTTCGCTGGTGATGCTTAAGAAAGCGATGATTTTGTCGATTGGGTTAGCATTGGGTGATGCTAATGGTTTGGTAGGTTTGTTTGGAGCGAGCATGCCATAGGATCGTTCAAAAAAATTATAAGCTGCTTCAATGATTTTCGTTTGATCACCAAGGTTTTCCAAAACAAGCATGAGCAGTTGTTCTTCAACCCAACCATCCAACATATTTGGCGTAAAGAGGGGCTCCTGGAAGGCGTTAGAAACGATGTCCAGATAAGTCAGTCTGAGCTGGTCGGCACTGATCAGGAAGCGCACCAGGGTTTCGATGTCATCACTTTCACCTTTCAGGGGTGTGCAGTCCTGGTTGGCGAGATCAATATGGCCAAATCCGGTGCCTTCATCCAGCACGCTCAGTTGTGAACACGCCCAGGTTGTGTCATCGACTGTTTTGATTTCCGCATAATAAATCCCCGAAGGTAAGGTAGGGGGATCGATATCGGCGTTAAATATGTATGCTGTCAAACCATTACTGGTTGCCACCAGCATCATCACATCGCCCTGTGGGTCATCTAACTCAGGTTTTTTCCATGGCAGAGAAAAGCCATCTCCACCAGAGTATCTGATTATGCCAATTGCGAGTGCGCCAGTGATGGCGGTGCAAACCATGCACACGACCAAAATGACCAGGATGATAATCAGCCATCGGCCTTTATTCTTCTCTTTGATCGGATGTTCATTAATCATTTTTCAATCCTTATCACTTGCATGTAAAGGTATAGGAGCAATATTGGATTTATTTTCAGGACGGCGGGGTTGTCAGATTTGTGATTAATTCAAGTATACAAAATTAAAGGAAATAATGGATGATTATTTTGATAGGTTTATGTTTTCAATGAAGATTTCAATCTTGTTAGATATATCTATTTCTTACAATAATCTAATAAATATACTATTGACATATATAGAATAGTATTGTATACTTTAATCATCATGAAACAGGAAGGTGCAAAATGCCAAGGCACAAACGCGGATGGGCGATAAATAACAATGATAAACATCACAAAAGACGGACACCATTAACCGTGGCGTTGGTGGAACCCGCTTTATTGACCCTGATAGAGATGGAATCCCGTCATGGTTACGGGCTGCATGAAGCACTCAAAGGGTTGGGGATCCGTCCTATCCATCCCAGTGTGGTTTACCGCACGCTGCGACAAATGGAAGAGCTGGGCTGGATCTCCGCAGACTGGGACACAACAGAAGGCAGTCAGGGACCGCCAAGAAAGATTTTCAGTCTTACGGATGCCGGCGTGCAGGCACTGCAGACCTGGCAAGATGAATTGTTACGAGCTCAGGAAAGCATCCAGCTTCTATTGAAGGGTGCAAAATCCTGAAGAGAGGAGAAAAGTTGGATTAATGACCATCCAGAAAAGCAAATATCAGCAAACTGGCAGTTCAAATAGTAAACAGACCACGAAGGAGGAATATGTACAAACAGCCATTATATGATCAGAAAAGGAAACAAATGAGAGAAAGAAAAGCAATGCGACATCAAAGGGATTTTGATCCCAGAGTAGAATATTTACAAGATTTTCGTGAACCTGGCAATCTTGCCAGAAGGCGGCACATGCGGTCCCGCACCCACTTCAGGGTGGAGGATGAGAAACGTGCTTGGTGTGGGTTCGACCGCCAGGAAAAAGCCGACGGGCGGTTACCTGAAAGACATCAACGCCGCATGGATATGAAAATGCGCACAGGAGGGTCGTACCGTTCAGTCGATCCCCATCGACTCCATGGGAGGCACGCTCACCGGCACCCAAATGCAGATATCACCCGTCGGACAACTAGGGACTTGATTATCGAGAAAGAGCACCTGGAGCGCAGACTGGCACACCTTGAGGGGCATTTGCACGCTGTAAAACGAACGTTGCGCAGGCGGTTTGAGCGAAGGAACCGAACAGGGTCGAGGATGACCTTGTAGTTCTGCAAACAAAATTAACCAATCATTCGGAAACGGAAGGGCCTTTTTGGCCCTCTATTTTTTATTGGGGGAGATTGACCGCCCAGCCGCAACCAATCGTCAGTATTAAGCCTGATGTTCATCATATTTTTTCCATTTAACCCTCTCGATGTGGTATTATTTGTCTGACAATTAATTCAATGGAGGAACCAAAAGAAAATGACAGTCACACCCCCTATCACCTGGATCGATAATCCACGTGCGAGCACGATTGAGCATAGCCAGGCTGTTGCGGATCTTTTCCCGCCGCATATCGCCCGGCAGACTCGTGAATTTCACAGCCGGATCCCCGGCTACCAGATCAGCCCACTGAAAAGCCTTCCTCGGCTGGCAGCCATGCTCGGCCTGGGTGGCATTTGGGTGAAAGATGAGTCCTTTCGACTCAGCCTGAGCTCATTTAAAGTGCTGGGCGGCTCCTATGCAATCTACAGCTTTGTGAAAGAAGCATTGGGGGCTGAATCGCTCGACATTTTCTCAGATGAGGGTATGAAATTGGTTCGAGAACAATTGGGGGAGATGACCTTTGCTGCCGCAACCGATGGTAACCACGGACGCGGTGTTGCCTGGTCAGCTACACGGCTTGGCTTCAAATCTGTCATCTATGTGCATGAAAATACCTCACTCCCGCGCATCAGGGCAATCGAAAGCAACGGCGCCAGGGTGGTGGTGATTAAGGGGACTTATGATGATGCTGTGCGCCAGGTGAACGAAGACGCGCAGCGGAATGGCTGGCAGGTGATCTCTGACACCTCCTGGCCAGGATACGAGGATGTGCCGCGCTGGGTGATGCAGGGATATACCACAATGTTTTCCGAAGCCCAGGAGCAGCTGGCTGCCCAGGGCATCATCAAACCCACCCACGTGTTGGTGCAGGCAGGTGTTGGCTCGCTCGCTGCTGCGACACTCGGTTTCTACTCTCAACTGTTTGGCGCTGGACGACCAAAATCTGTGGTCGTTGAACCTGATAAAGCCGCCTGTCTTTATCTCTCGGCAGAAATTGGGGATGGCGAACCGCACAGCTTTGGCGGCGATTTGGATACCATCATGGCAGGGCTGGCTTGTGGCGATCCCAATCCCCAGGCATGGAAAGTTTTGTGGGATACCGCAGATGTCTTTGTTAAATGTCCGGATTATGTGGCAGCAAAGGGCATGCGCGTCTATGGCGTGCCGCTGGCAGGCGATCCCTTTGTAGTTTCAGGTGAGTCAGGCGCAGCCACCCTGGGTGCATTGACCTTCATCATGCAGCGGCCAGAATGTGCGCCTCTACGTGAATCACTGGGCTTGGATAGCCGTTCTGAAGTCCTGCTGATCAATTCTGAGGGTAACACGGACCCGGATGAATTTCGTAAGGTAGTGTGGATGGGCAGGCATCCCGTGCCAGATGCTTATCAGCAAACGGTCGAGATATAGTTTGAGGAAAACCGCAGGTGAACGAAAAAACCTGCTGTAAATCCTTAAATGCAGTGGGTTAGCGTCATCAACAATCCTGGCGCTAACCCACTGAATCTTTTTATACAACTTTAAAAGTGATCGTGTTAACCCACGTGATTACTTTGTTTAATTTGTTTGACCTCACTCAATGATTTCTACGCTGTCTACAATACCAACAATTACAGAGATGATGCAGCCATCAGGCAGATTCAATACCTGTCGGGCACCGTTGCCCTCACGGTTAACGAGGACCGTGTCGCCAATCCCGGCGTGAGTGTGATCCACGGCGATAAATTCATCCTCCGACTCCTCGCCTTCACTCACCATCGGCTGCACCACCAACAGGCGGCGATTGTCGAAATGAGGATGGCTGAGAGTGGTGACCACTGTGCCGACAACTTTTCCGAGGATCATGTCTAATTCCTGTTACGAATAATGGGTGACGCCTGACCTGAGGGTGTAATCGAAATCGCCATCGGGACGCACGATCAGTTCGTCGATGATACCCACCAGCGCCAGATCGACCGGGACAAAGGTGATCTCCGGCATGGCAAGGGCAGCCTCTCGAGAGCGCACCATCATGCACAGGTCACCGATTCCGGCATCCACCACATCCACCGCCACCTGAAGTGCGCCGATGGGTTCAAGCTTCTTATTCAACGGTTGAACAACAAGCAGCTTGAGTCCCTCGGTTCCCGCATACTTGATCGTGCACACAGCAGTGCCGTGGACTTGACCGAAGATCATTTTCCAACCCCGGTGTTATTCAAAACCCGCGTGATGATGGTATCCAGAAGCGTATCGTCAATCTGTTCACCCAGTTTTGTTTTTACCGCGGATCGAATGCGCTGCCGCAGATCAGAGTTATCTGCTGTTGCAGGTTCTTGCGCTGCCTGTGCTGAAGCAGGCTTGGTTTCTTCGGATAAATAGGGACGGATAGGCGCAGAAGGCGGTGTTTGATGCGGTTGAATTAACTTTACGCCAAGCCTTTCCGCTTTTTCAAAGGCTAACTCCGTGAGGACAATGTTTTCACAAACTGTGAGCGTGTATTCACCACGCTGCACCAAATCCTCAATATCTCGTTCGGTATAAAATGTCTTGGGCATAGGTCTTCTCCTATCAGCCGATTATTGGTCGATCAGCCTTCAATGCCTTCCAGTTCTTCGAGGGCAGAAACAGCGGCATTGCGGGCAGTATTGATTTCGGATTCACTGCCAGAGAGCCACATTCTGCCAAAGCGCCCGACAGATGAGACATGGATGATCTTGATGCTGGCTTTTTTCTCGGCTTCGTTGCAGGCATAGTTGATATAGGCTGCCGGAGCGCATTCCAGCACCAGCAATGTTTCACCGGGCACCAGGATACTGCCCTTGCGGAAGCGGTTGAGGAGCTGCGCCTGGTAGGAGTCCACATGGGTAATGACCTGGGTGGATACCACCTTCGGTTTGATGCGGTCTTCAACCTTGAGTCCCAGCCGTTCCAGCACCACTCTGCCAGCTTCTTTAACAGCAGCCTGGTTGAGCGAGTGGACTTCAAACATGCCAAATTCGCGCTCAACGATCTGCGCACCGGGTTTGGCTTCAGTCGCCTTGACGGCGATGTCCACGACGCGGAAGACCTCGTTGCCGGGTGCCATCTCGACATAGAGCGAAGCCATCCCTTCCACCGGTAAGTCACCCTGGGTGACCGTTCCAATGAAGGCGGAATACTGCGCCTGCATGCGATCAATAAAACAATAACAACGTAATGAGAAATTCTCTGCCATAATATTTCCTTTATTAATTCAACTGACCATTTTCTTGCCGATCATGTTTGGCGATCATGTTTGGCGATCATGTTTGACGATCATGTTTGGCGATCATGCTTGCCGGTCATGCATGGCAATCCCGAGGGGTGTGACGAACAGCGGGTTCCCGGGTACCTGTGTGGGCAAGCCTGTGATGCTTTCAATCACACCTGCAAAGCCCGGGAAGAGTGGGGAGCCGCCAACCAGCATAATGGATTTTGCTCCTTTGCCGTGGATGTGTCTCTCCACAATCGTGCCGACTTTCTCCATCACGGGTCTGACAACCGGGAATAGGAGGGCTTGCTGTGACGGATCCTTTTTGAGATCTTCTGCTGCTTCAAAGCTCAGGTCCTTGGCGCCGGCAATCACCAAAGAAAAGTGTTTGCCGCCTGTGGCTTCATCTGCTGTATAGACCACCTGTCCATTTTCGATAATCGCAATACCGGTGGTCCCACCGCCAACGTCCACAATCACGCCGTCCTTCAAACCCAAGACGTTATTGGCTGCGGTAGGTTCGTCGATCAAGCCCTCGCACGAGAAGCCAGTTGCTTCAATCACATTTGCGGTTGCCTGCCTTTCTGCAGCAGGAACGCCTGGCGGGAATGCGGTTACCGCGTGGGTCAGATCTCTTCCCAAAAGCGCTTCGACTCGCTGCTTCATGCCTCGAAGGAGGTCAATGGCACCGATGAAATCTACCACCAGTCCATCACGAACAACCTCAGCAAAGCGGTATTCACCAATCAGCGGTTCGTTATGTGCATTCAGAACAACGAGAACGGTGTAAGCCGTTCCAAGATCCACACCCACCTTGATGTCACCATTTACGGGAATCTCGCGTTGTGGAGGGTGGGTCTCAAGATTCGATGAAATAACTTCAGCCGCTTTTGCCAGTAGTGTCGCAGGATCAGACCTAACGCTGGTGCGTGTCGGTTCTGTCACAAGTCAGGCCGGTGTTATTTGCTATCTTTGACGAAAGCGCCCTTTTCACTCTTGGGCAGGATCATTTCGACGTCTTCATGCGGCCTTGGGATGACATGCACGGATACCAGTTCGCCAACGCGTTTGGCTGCAGCAGCGCCTGCATCGGTGGCTGCTTTGACCGCGCCCACATCACCGCGGCACATGACTGTGACATAACCGCCGCCGACGTATTCAGAGCCAATCAAGACCACATTGGCGGATTTGACCATGGCGTCGGCTGCCTCAATCGCGCCGACCAGACCTTTGGTCTCGATCATTCCCAGTGCAATTAATTTTGTGTCTAAAGCCATTTCGTATAATCCTTTCTAATTTTTAAAAATACTACCGGATGTTTAATATGTTAACCACTGCTTCGCGGACAGCCTTTTCAATCTCATCGGGTGACGGTGCAGGTTTGGGTTGCCCCGGCACCATGGCTGCTGCGGGAGGTGGGGAAATTTCATATGCCAGTCTTTTGATGTTCATCAAGTGTATGGCGGTCACATTATCGCCGGTGATCGAACCGCCGACGCCGCCAGCGCCAAGCGTATAGGAGGGCATCACGCCTGTTGTCAAGCCAACGGCGCCCAGGGTGCCCATGGTATTCACAACGATGCGGAAAACCGGTTTTTCAAGCCCGAATGCCATGATGACTTCTTCATCAGTGGCATGAATGACCAGGCTGTGACCGCGTCCGCCAAATTGGATCAATTCGATGCAGCGTTCACACCCTGCTTCCCAGCCTTCCTCCTCATACCATCCAAGCACGGTGGTGAGTTTTTCTCTTGAAAGGGGTTCTTCTTTACCCGTTTTTGTCAACCTGGCAACCAGGATACGGGTCCCGCGTGGAACGGAAAAGCCTGCGAGCCCTGCCACGTATTCCGCTGGTTTGCCTACTGCAATCGTGTTCATGGTGCCATCAGGATGAAATAGCAGCTTGCGCAGCAGGTCAGTTTCCTGGGGATTGGTGAAGTAAGCGCCTTCGCGCTGCATCAGGTCTGCCAGGCGGCTGGCAATGGGGGCATCTGCCACCACGGATTGCTCCGTAGCGCAGATCGTTGAGCAGTCAAAAGCTTTGCTGGCAACAATGAAGCGTGCTGCTTTTTCAATGTCAGCCGATCGGTCCACATAGACGGGAACATTGCCCGGACCCACGCCAATCGCAGGTTTGCCAGTGGAGTGCGCGGCACGCACCATGGGGGTGCCGCCGGTTGCTAAGATCAGGGCAACATATTTATGACGCATAAGTTCCTGGGTGCCTTCCAGAGTAATGTTTTGCATGCAAGAGATCAGCCCCTCTGGCGCGCCGTTGTCTACAGCTGCCTGTGCCATGAGGCGTGTGGTTTCATAACAGCAACGTGCTGCTGCAGGGTGCGGGGCAATCACGATGGCATTACGTGCTTTGACGGCAACCAGAATTTTATACATTACGGTCGAGGTGGGGTTGGTGCTGGGGGTCAGCCCCGCAATCACACCCATTGGCCAGGCAATTTCATAGATTTTCTTTTCGACATCATGCTTGATGACGCCGACCGTTTTCAGATCTTTGATGCTCTGCCAAACATGGCGTGAAGCCAGTTCATTCTTGAGCCGTTTATGCTCCGGGACGCCGTAACCCGTTTCCTGATGCGCCATGATACCCAGGCGTTCTGAGGCATCCAGTGCGGCTTGTGCCATGGCACCACAGACGCGATCGACCTGCTCCTGGGAGGCGTGTGACCACGTTTTCCAGGCAGAAAAAGCTTGGGAGGCTTTTTCTCTGGCTTCCTGTATAGACTGCAGGTCTTTGTCGATGTTCTGCATCAGCGTTAACCTTTCTGGAAGGTGATCTCTCCATCCACTTCCAGGCTGTCAATCATCGCCATAATCACAGCATCCACCGGGCGTTGATCGGTCAAAGTGGTTTGCCGGGCACTGGAGCCATGGGCTGTCAGCACCAGATCACCCACACCAGCATTCACCGTATCGACTGCAACGAAAGGTTTTCCAATTGGATCACCTTTCTCATCGGTTTGGCGAACGATGAGGAGCTTCCGTCCAGTTAACTTTTCATCTTTAATGGTTGAAACCGTTGTTCCAATCACTTTGGCAATCAACATGGTTTTATCTCTCCTATCAATAGGATTTTGCAGGACTGGCGGGCTGTTTTTGCTCCGGAGAGTCAGCCTGGATGATTTTGATGCCGGCGCTGGCGCCAATGCGTGTGGCACCGGCAGCAATCAACTGCTCAGCCTCCTCATGCGAATGGATGCCGCCCGAGGCTTTGACGCCTAATTCGGGCCCAACTGCCCGGCGCATGAGGGCAACGTCATGGACGGTAGCGCCGCCACCAGAAAAACCAGTCGAGGTTTTCACAAAGTCTGCGCCAGCTTCTTTTGCCAGCAAACAGGCGACAACTTTTTCCTCGTCTGTTAGCAGTGCCGTTTCAATAATAACCTTAAGCAATGCACCTGCGCCGTGCGCTGTTTTCACCACCTCATGGATGTCATGAGCGACGGTTTCGCTGTCGCCGGCTTTGAGTGCGCCGATGTTCATGACCATGTCGATTTCGGTGGCGCCGTTTTCGAGGGCGTTCTTTGTCTCGGCGACTTTCACCTCGGTGGTCGTTGCCCCCAAGGGGAAACCGATCACTGTGCAGACTTTGACATCGGAGTCGCGCAGCAGATCGGCACATAATTTCACGTTGGTGGGGTTGACGCAAACAGAGGCGAAATGATGTTTTTTGGCTTCATAGCATAGCTGGGCAATCTGATCCGCAGTTGCATCGGGTTTGAGGAGTGTGTGGTCGATCATGCGAGCCAGTGACTTGTCGTCCGGGATCACACCCACAGTGGAGGTGAGTCGTTCAGCCCCTGCACTGATCACGTGTCCGGCATTATCAAAGCAGGTCTTCACTTTGATGCCGTCAGCGACTTCCAGCACACATTGGGCTCCCTGGGGTAATTTTTGCTGTTCTTCCCATTCTGAAATCGCCAGAAGAACCTCTCGCGTGATGATTTCGACTAATTTTTCCACAGTTTTCAAATCAGGCGTCATGATTACTTCCCATCTTTTAGAAAACGGTTTTCAATGGCAGTGATCTTGTCCACACGTTTGGCATGCCTATCGCCGCCAAATTCAGTGGCTAACCATGTACTGACAATTTGTTTTGCCAGATTCGTCCCAATCAAACCTGCGCCCAAAGTGAGGACGTTGGCGTTGTTGTGCTCGCGGCTGTTCACGGCAGTGGCATAATCATAACACAGCGCTGCTCGAATGCCAGGCACTTTATTGGCTGCCATACAGGAGCCAATGCCAGCGCCATCGATGATGATGCCCCGCCAGGCTTTACCTGAGGCGACCAGTTCGGCGACCTTCAGGGCGATATCCGGGTAATCGACGGACTCTTTGGTGTGTGTGCCGACATCGATTACTTCATAATTTAGCTCCGCTAAGGTTTGCTTGAGGGTTTCCTTCAAATCCACCCCGCCATGATCTGTCCCGATGGCAACCACACGCTTGAATGAAGGGGATGCACTTGATCTGACTGATTCTGTGGTGGAAAGCGCATTCTCACCCCCCATTGATTTTTGAACCACACGCTGGACAATTGCTTGAATTTCTTGATCTGAAAGTTGGTTTGTCATTCACACAGCTCCAGGCAGGTTTCGTCAGTCAAAGCGTAACGGATTGGACAATCCGTTGATTGTTTTCATCCGTAATGATACTACATGCTGCAATTATTCACATCTGATCTACCATTAAACCATGATTGATGAAAAATGACAAACTCATTGCTGATCGATGCTCATTGCTGATCGACGATCAGTTCTCCCAATATTCGCTTGCTGGCTTGATGTTTTAAGGATTAGGACATCAAAAAGACTGGATATTATCCTCAAGGCAAAGTATGATATACGACAGGCGAAGGAATGATGACACTGGCTAATTATTTATTGGGCAGTTGTCACTGAAGACCATCAGGCGTCCAGCAGGACGTTCTTTAATGAAAAAGGGAAACGAAACGATGAGAACTATTACCTGGAATGATGAAAAACAAGTTATTGAAATGATTGATCAGCGAATCCTGCCGCAGGAATTCAAGATCAACCAATATGATCATTACAAAGGTGTGGCGGATGCTATCACAACCATGGTGATTCGCGGCGCACCCGCGATTGGTGCTGCGGCGGCATATGGCATGGCAATGGCTGCCTTCAATTCGGATGCGAAAACAAGGGAAGCTTTGATTGCCGATCTGGAAACGGCTGGCGACTACCTGAACAACGCCCGTCCCACAGCAGTCAACCTTGCCTGGGCTGTCAGGCGGATGATGAAGGCTGCAAAAGAATTTAGCGGAACCGCTGATGAATTACGCCAGCACCTTTTAGCGCTTTCAAAGGCGATTGCTGATGAAGATGTGGAAATTAACAAAAAAATGGCTGCTTATGGCGCCGAATTGATTGAGGATGGTGACCATATCGTGCACCATTGCAACACCGGCGCACTGGCGACCGTTGATTGGGGTACCGCCCTCGGTGTGATCCGGATGGCACATGAACAGGGAAAGAAAATTCATGTATTTGTGGATGAAACCCGACCTCGTCTGCAAGGCGCGCGCCTGACCGCATGGGAATTAGCGCAATATGGTATTCCTTATGACCTGATCACGGATAGTTCATCCGGTTACCTCATGCGCCGGGGTATGGTGCAAAAGGTGATTTTTGGCGCAGACCGTGTGGCAGCCAATGGCGATGTGGCAAATAAGATTGGCTCTTACATGCTGGCGCTGGCTGCTTATGATAACGGCATTCCTGCATATTCAACTTTCCCGATTTCTACCGTTGATTTTGATCTCGACCGGGGAGAATTGATCCCGATTGAAGAGCGGGACGATGAAGAAGTGCTTGCACTCAGTTTGATGGGTCAGAAAGTGACCCCTGAGGGCGCTACAGCACGCAACTTTGCTTTTGACGTAACACCCAACCGGTTGATTTCAGGGTGGATTACGGAAATGGGCGTGATTTACCCGCCATTTTTCGAAAATTTACAATCAGCAATGAAAGCCTGAGGAACAGAGACGATGAGCATCATCCTCACGGGATCAATCGCGTATGATTATTTAATGTCCTTTCCCGGTTATTTTAAGGACCATATCTTACCAGAGCATCTGGAGCAGATCAGTCTATCATTCCTGGTGGATGAAATGGTCCGACAACCTGGTGGAGTAGCAGCAAATATTGCTTATACTTTGGGATTGTTGGGTGAGGAACCCCGGTTGGTAGCCACAGCCGGCGTCGACTTTGAGGATTATCGAAAAGTTCTCGATCAAGCAGGCGTGAACACTTCAGGTGTAAAAATTATTCCTGGAAAATTTACTGCCTCGTTCTTTGTGAACACCGATCTTTCGAATGCTCAAATCGCCAGTTTTTATGCAGGTGCCATGGCGGACGCGGGGTTGATCTCGATGAAGGGTTTGGATCTGACGGGTGAGGATCTGGTGGTGATCTCACCTAATTCTCCTGATGCGATGGTGAAATATGCCCTAGAGTGCCAGGAAATGGGCATTCCCTATGTGTTTGATCCCAGCCAGCAAATTGTCCGGATGGATGAAAAAGGACTGACAGTGGGATTAAATGGCGCCAAGGCATTATTTGCAAATGAATACGAGTTTGAGCTGCTGCAGAAGCACACCAGGATGAGCGAAAATGAACTGGTTCAGGCAGTTGATTTTGCAGTGATCACGCTTGGTGCAGAAGGCTCACGCGTGTATGAAAATGGTACGCTGCTCGGTCAGGTGGCGGCATTCCCACCAAACCGGCTCCAGGACCCAACCGGTGTGGGTGATGCCTTCCGAGCAGGGTTTCTTAAAGGGTATGTCAATAAATTTAATCTACTGGTTTGTGCCCAAATGGGATCGCTGGCAGCAGCTTACTGCCTGGAACAAGTGGGCACGCAGTCGCATGCTTACACATTGGAAGCGTTTATCGCCAGATTCAGAACTGAGTTTGATGATCATGGATTATTGGACACGCTGTTATAATTTTGCTTTTGTTGATGTTGCACTTGCAACAGATCATTAATATTTGGAGGATGGAATGGAAAGTTTTGATGTAAAGAATTTAGACCTTGCTGAAGGTGGGCGGCGGAGAATTGAATGGGCTGAACGTGAGATGCCTGTGTTGCGCTCGATTATGGAACGTTTTAAGCGCGAGCGACCCTTTGAGGGGATTCGCATGTCTGCCTGTCTGCATGTAACAACGGAAACAGCGAACCTGATGCGTGCGCTGCAGGCTGGCGGCGCGGATATCGTCCTGACGGCTTCGAATCCACTTTCAACCCAGGATGATGTGGCGGCATGCCTGGTTTCTCACTATGAAATCCCGGTTTTTGCCATCAAAGGTGAAGACCATGCCACCTATTATAAACACATCAATGCTGCATTGGATCACAAGCCGCATCTGACAATGGATGATGGCGCAGACCTGGTGAGCACACTGCACAAGGATCGGCGCGACCAGCTGGCGGATGTGATTGGCGGCACAGAAGAAACCACAACAGGCGTAATTCGCTTGCGTGCGATGGCTGCTGATGGCGAGCTGAAGTTCCCGGTGATTGCCGTCAATGATGCCATGACCAAGCACTTTTTTGACAACCGCTATGGCACCGGTCAATCAACGATCGATGGCATCATCCGGGCAACCAATATTTTGCTGGCTGGCAAGACCTTTGTGATCGGCGGCTATGGTTGGTGTGCACGTGGTTTGGCGATGCGAGCGCGCGGTATGGGCGCCAACGTGATCGTGACCGAGGTGGATCCCCTGAAAGCGCTTGAGGCTGTGATGGATGGGTTCCGTGTGATGCCCATGATGGAAGCAGCGCCGATTGGTGAGATCTTTGTCACGCTGACAGGCGACATCAATGTGGTTGATAAGTATCACTTTGAGGTGATGCGCGATGGCGCGATCGTCGCCAATTCAGGTCACTTCAATGTGGAGATCAACATCCCTGCATTGGAAGAGATGTCGGTCAGCAAACGACTGGTGCGCCCATTTGTCGACGCGTATGATTTGCCGGATGGACGAACCATCCATATTCTCGGTGAGGGACGTTTGATCAACCTTGCTGCTGCTGAAGGTCACCCTGCCAGCGTGATGGATATGTCCTTTGCAAACCAGTCACTGGGTGCAGAGTATATGATTAAGAATGCTGATAAGTTGGAAGACAAAGTCTATTCTGTGCCAGAGGACATTGATCGCGAAATCGCCCGGTTAAAACTGGAGTCGATGAGTGTGTCAATTGATACCCTGACTGCAGAACAGGTCCGATATTTAAATTCCTGGCAAGAAGGCACATAGAGAAACGGTTGACGAATTAAAAAGGAGAGGTTATTCCTGTATTGGAATAACCTCTTTTGATTCTGACGAGTAACGCTATTGCAGGCGGGTCTTCTTCCTCCTGTTGTTGCTTTTCATCTGCTCAGGGCAGGGGGTCAGGTTGTGGTTGCCCCAATAATCTTAATCTTCACCATCAAATTCTTCATCTTCATCTGACCAGCTGCCAGCAGCGCCGGAGACCATTGCCTGTTCGCGCACGGCTTTTTCAATTTCGAGTCCCAGCTCCTCGTTTTCCTTCAAGTATTCTTTGGCGTTTTCACGTCCCTGCCCAAGGCGGATATCTCCGTAGGAGTACCATGAGCCGGATTTATTGATGATATCCATCTCCGCTGCCAGGTCGAGTACATCGCCCAGCTTGGAGATGCCTTCGTTGTACATGATATCAAATTCTGCGGTGCGGAATGGGGCTGCAACTTTGTTCTTGACCACCCGCACTCTGACCCGGTTGCCAACGATCTCTGCGCCAACCTTGATCGATTGAATTCGGCGCACGTCCAGACGGACAGAGGCGTAGAATCTGAGCGCATTTCCGCCGGA
Source organism: Anaerolineaceae bacterium UBA6086 (assembly GCA_002436005.1). GTDB lineage: Bacteria > Chloroflexota > Anaerolineae > Anaerolineales > Anaerolineaceae > Brevifilum. The sequence continues at coordinate 32,799 of DIXG01000061.1, forward strand.
AGTGGTTTCCGGGTTACCAAACATCACGCCGATCTTGTGGCGCAGCTGGTTGGTGAAGATGACGGCGGTGCGGGTCTGGTTGATGGCACCGGAGAGTTTACGCATTGCCTGGGACATCAGGCGTGCCTGCGTGCCCATGCTGGGGTCACCCATGTCACCTTCAATTTCCGAACGGGGCACAAGCGCAGCAACGGAGTCGATCACGACCACGTCCAACGCACCGGAACGCACCAGGGTCTCTGTGATCTCAAGGGCTTGCTCGCCCGTGTCGGGCTGCGAGATCAAGAGTTCATCCACGTTCACACCGCATTTTGCGGCATAAACCGGATCGAGTGCATGTTCCATATCAATGAACGCCGCAGTGCCGCCTCTTTTTTGGGCCTCAGCCACAATGTGCTGGCAGATGGTTGTTTTTCCAGATGATTCTGGTCCATAGATCTCTGAGATCCGGGCTTTTGGAATCCCGCCCACGCCCAGCGCAATATCCAGAGAGAGAGAACCGGTTGGAATCACATCCACAGCCAGATGTTTTGCCTGGCCAAGGCGCATGATTGAGCCTTCGCCATAGCGTTTGGTAATATCCTTGAGTGCTTTATCAAGAACTGATTTCTTTGCGTCGTCCATTATGCCATCCTTTATCTATTCTAATCTGATGATACTCGATTTCTCCTGAGCGGTGATGATTTGAAAAACCCTGAAATTTTCAATAATGAACTTAATTCAATTTTAGCACATATGTTCAGTGTGTCAAGCGATCCTAATCGACAGCATTTAATAGAATGAATGGATCAAAGAGCTGATAATGACCGCTCATGCGCCAAAGGCAGTAATTGGCTCTCTGTTCTTCTGAATAGGTCGTTTCATAAAAAGCCATTGAAGAAAAATTGGCACCTGAGGGACCCAGGCGGGTTTCCAGATGTAGGTGGGGGTTGCTGGAATAACCTGTGTTGCCGACTGTGCCCAGTTCGGTACCGCAGGCGATCGTGTCTCCTGGCGCGAAACCAGGACGGACTTCCATGTGGGCATAGAGGTGATAGACAGACATCTCACCGTTATTGACAGGCGGTGAGAAATTTGGGCACTCGCCCTGGTAGACAACTTCTTCCGGAATGGGAAGGTAGCCATCCAGTAGGGCGGCTTGAATCTGTTCAGGGAGAACTGACAGCGGAGTTTCAATGATGATAGCGTATCCATAGGGAATCGTGTCTTCGAGGGTGACAACGGTTCTACCCTCGAGGATGGCGTAGATCGCGATTCCCTGGATGGATTCACGCTCTCCGCGTCGGTAATAAGCAAAATCCACGCCATGATGTCCATCGTCTTTGCCAAAAGGCGGAATGACCAGCGGATTGACCAGGATCAACAGCAAAGAGTCCATAGTTTCATCTTCTAAAGGAACACAGACCTGGAATGCAGGTTCTGTGACTGTGGGTGTCTGTGGTGTTTCTGTGGGCGGAATGTCGGTTAGGCTGGGCGTCTCTGTCAGCGTTGGCACAAATGTGGCTGTTGGTGTCGCTGAAACCGCCAGATCAGCCCCAGGGGATGACTGGCAGGCACACAGGATCAGAACAATCAGGAGCGGCAGGAATTTCTTCATGCATCCCGGATTCGCCGGCATTCCATATAAAAACGTTTCTCCCGCGCTTCTCCCATTGAGAAAGTTTTACGGGGAAGCGCACCATCCAGGATCACCGTGCGAAACAGTTCGGATTTATCCATGCCCGGCACGTAGAATCCTGCATTGCCTGGCATTCGCCCTTGGTCAAAGAGCACACCTGTGCCATGGACATAGTCGATCTTTTCAGCACCGCCAGAAGCCAGGAATTGGTCGAGAAATTTCTGGAGAGTCCCAACCGGTAGGTTTTCATCGGGATCATGGATTTCAATCAATTTGAAGCCTTCTTCTGTGATCAACCCAATTTGATGCCAGACTTCTTCGTCATTGTCCACAATCGTGAGCATTGCCGCTTCATTCTCGATATCCCTGACGGAAAACCGGCTACCCCAATAGGACTGCATGGCTTGGAAGATGTCTTTGTGGATTGAGAACAAAATCCGGTGGATCGGTTCGAAAGTCAGCGCGGGATCGTGCACATTTTCCAGTTCCACAAGGGCATACCGTGCAGGGTGGTCCATGCCGACCGTGGGTTTAATCTTTTCCCAGATAGATTTAGCGGTTGCGAGGGAATGATTGCCGTCGCCAGCCGCAAAGAGCAAGGGTTGATAGCGTCCGGGAACCAGGTTGTATTTCTCTGCAAAGATGTCTGGATCGATGAGGGCATTCAGGGAATCGAAAATATGCTGGATGGTGCCTTCATCACTTAACGCCAGGCCAGTCAGGTGCCCGCTGTCCATCATCAGGTCAAAACTATAGAGCCGATCGAATTGCTCGAGCTGTTCATCAATGGGACCAAACACGGTATCATTGGGGTCATCAAATAGAATTAAGATATGGGGACACTCCAAGGGCGCGCCTTCGCGGATCCGGATGCGCGGAGGGAGTCGATCGAGAATGGTGCCCTCAGTGGCACGAACCAGGGTTTGTGAGCCTTTGTTGAAGTCGTATTGTTCCAAATCGAGACAGACCATCAATCCTCTGCGGGTGTGTTTGCCGACTGTTCGCAGCACATAAACAAAATCATTGACCCGGGTGAACACACCTGTTTCCAGATACTGCTTCATCGCTGCCTGGGTGGATTGGATGCGTTTCTCTTCCTCAGGTGTGCCCAGCATAATTTCCGGCAGGATCAAATGATAGGTCGAAGGCGAATTTCCAACAATTGTTTCTACCTGCTGCCAGTATTCCGGCTCACACGTGAACTGATCACACGCCACGACAGCCCATTTCTGCGGGTCAAATTTTGGTTGCGGAAGCAAAATCTCAGGTATTTTAATGCCGATATCCGTTACAGGAGTCATAAGGTCCTTTCTGTAATGATTGGATCATCATGCCTTATTTTAACTGAAAATTCGCCAACCTGGCTGGAATTCTTTTTCAGAATAATAGCCTTGATTCAGGCTACTTGCTGGCATAAAAGAAAGACTGCCAGAAGGATTCTGGCAATCTTTGGGTGGTAACTTATGCAGTCAGCTTGCTGGTTTTATTCAGGCAGCAGCAGGTCCACACCAGCAACGTATGCCACGCCAACTGTTCCAGGACCGGTGTGCGTGCCAATCACCGGGCTGATTTTGGCTAACATAATTTCCTCAGCGTTGAATTCTTTATTGATTTTTTTAAGTAGCTTTGCGGCGGATGTATCTGCTGCTGCTGAAACAACGCCAATCATATTGATTCGCTCAAATCCAAATACCGCCGCTTTGAGCAATTCGATCAAACGATCGTGAGATTTTTTCGATGTGCGCACCCTTTCAAGTGCTTCAATTTTGCCATCGACCAGCTGGAGAATCGGCTTGAGGTTGAGAGCAGTCCCAAGGAAGCGCGCGGCGCCACCAATCCTTCCGCCACGGTGGAGAAATTCAAGAGTATCCACGGCAAAATAGACCTGGGTATGATCGCGGATGGTTTCTGCAATCTTTTTGCATTCTACCAGTGTGGCGCCGTGTTTGGCTGCCCTGGCAGCCGCAAGCGCCATATAAGCCAGTGGCAGCGAGGTGAATTTTGAATCGACCAGTTCGATGTTGGCATCCGGAAACATACCCTTTGCTCGAATGGCGGAATCAAGCGTGCCAGAAAGACCTGAAGAGATGACCACGGCTAAAATGTCATAGTCTTCGGATAAGAGTCTTTCAAATACATCAGCAAAAGCCTGGATGGTCGCCTGTGATGTGGAGGGCATGGTTTTACTGGTAGAGAGCCGTTCATAGAAAGCCTCGGGTGTGATATCGATATTGTCCCGCAGGGTTTCTTCTCCCCAGATGACCACCAGAGGAACCACATTAATTTGATAGGCAGCTACCAGATCTTCGGGGAGGTAGGCGGTTGAATCGGTCACTATTGCAACTTTGGACATCATAATTTCCTTTCAATAAAATGAGTTATTGAATAAAAGATGAATGACAATTACACCAGGTATAACCCGTAAATACGGCATTCGTTTCGGGTCGAAGCGCGGATGATGATCTGACGATTCTTAACGTATATAATGAAAGCAAATGGAATAACAGCAAATGGATAACACAAATGGATGACTCTCTTGACCGAAAGGCAGTTACACGCTAAAATCACAGGTTGATATTTGACAAGTGGAAATGAACAGTATTCATTGTGTTTGAAAGCCTTACAGATCGCCTGACGAATATTTTTGAAAACCTGCGGCGGCGCGGGCGTCTTTCGGATGCAGATGTAGAAAGGGCGATGCGCGAAGTTCGCATGGCTTTGCTTGAAGCGGATGTACATTACAGCGTGGTTAAGAGCTTCACAAGCCGGGTGAAGGAACGCGCCGTGGGACAGGAAGTTTCGAAGGCATTGAATCCTGCCCAGCAGGTAATTAAGATTGTCAACGAAGAATTGATCCAAACACTTGGCAAACCCAGCGGGCTGAACTTGAAGGGCGAACGCCCTTATGTGATCATGCTGGTGGGGCTTCAGGGTTCTGGTAAGACCACGGCTGCTGCAAAATTAGCCAGGCAGCTGCGCAATCAGGGACACCGTGTGATGCTGGTGGCAGCGGATCCTTATCGACCGGCAGCCGTCAAACAGCTGCAGACATTGGGCGCACAAATCGATGTTCCGGTGTTTTACCAGGAAAATATTGATCCACCCCGATTAGCCCATGAGGCTTATCAAACTGCACGAAAGGGCGGCACCAGTGTTGTCATCCTGGATACAGCTGGACGATCCCAGCTGGACGATGCGTTGATGAACGAATTAGGTGCGATTGCCAAAAAATTAGACATCACCGAGACCCTGCTGGTTGTGGATTCGATGATTGGGCAGGAAGCTTTGAATGTTGCCCAAGGATTTCATCAACTGCTGCCGATCACCGGTCTGTTTCTGACGAAGATTGACGGCGATGCACGCGGCGGCGCGGCAATCTCGATTCGAGAGGTGACCGGTGTGCCGATCAAGTATCTGGGTGTTGGTGAGTCTGTTGACGCGATTGAGGAGTATAATCCAGACAGGCTTGCATCCCGAATTCTTGGGATGGGTGATATACTGGGTCTGATCCAAAAAGCAGAAACTGCTTTGGATCAGCAGGAAGCTGAAAAACAAGCTGAGAAGCTAATGCGGGGCGAATTCTCTCTGGAGGATTTTGCCAAGCAGCTCAAGCAGATGCGTAAGATGGGACCGCTGGGGCAGTTGATGGAAATGCTCCCCGGGCAGATGGGGCAGGTGGCCAAGCAGGTGGACCCCAAAGACGCTGAAAATCAACTCAGGCAGATTGAGGCAGTTATCAACTCCATGACTGTGGAGGAGCGCCGCAATCCAAAATTGTTGAATGCCAGCCGCAGACGCCGAATTGCATCTGGATCAGGCCTGGATGTTCAGGTTGTGAACCAGGTAATGAAGCGTTTTAGAGAGACACAGCGGTTGATCAAAACATTGCAAAAATCAGGCGGCAAAAGTTTAGGCCGATTGATTGGATAGTCGGAAGATGAGAAAGGTAAGCGTTCCCTTCAACGCTCTCTCAGACCTTTTTGAATCATCGGGCTTATGATAATAAAATTGATGAGATAAAAAAGAGGAGATATTTTTCGATGGTAAAAATTCGTTTACGCCGGGTTGGATCCCGGAATCAGGCAAGTTATCGGGTTGTTGTTGCGGATAAGGAAAGCCCACGCGATGGAAAATTTATTGAAATCGTAGGTCACTATAATCCGCGCACAGATCCTTCGACAGTTGTCTTCAAAGATGACAGGATTTTCTACTGGCTGAGTGTTGGCGCTCAACCCACCGAGGCAGTTGAGGGACTTTTTAAGCAGATTATGTTAACGGAACGCTATGAACGGTTCAAAGCTGGTGAAGATGTCGAGGCATTGGTGAAGGAAGCTGAAGAGATTTATAAGACCCGGGTAACAGACCTGCGCACCAACCCGTAAACCCACGATTAAGCAAAATTGCGAGGCAAACATGAAAGGTGATAACCTGCAAGGATTGGTTGAATTTGTTGCCCAATCTTTGGTCGATCAACCTACAGAAGTCGATGTCAACAAATACACCCGCGGCAGCACGGTTCAAATTGAACTGCAGGTGGCAAGAGAGGATATGGGGAGGGTGATTGGTAAGAGCGGACGTGTGGCAAACGCGATACGGACGCTGCTCAAGGTCGCTGCTGCAAGAGAAGGCAGCCAAGCGAATCTTGATATTATCGAGCCACGTTAGACTGCACCCTGCGATAAGATGCCTCAAAATCATAAAAAAAATTCAGGCTCGCCGCATACCAGCGAGCCTGAATTTCTCTTACTTGGCAAGTTGAGACGAGCTCACGGCGTGAAGGGGGAAATCCCGCTGGAAGTCTATACGGAAATGCTGGAGCTATTAGTTCCAGACAGTCTGGTTTTCATTGGGGATGCCTACCAGCCCTTAACGATTGAAAAAACACGCTGGAAGCAGGAGCTTTTACTTCTCAAGTTTAAGGAAATTGATGACCGAACGATTGTGTCAGAATTGACCAATGCTCTGGTTTACGTCCGATCTGTTCAGCTCCCACCGCTTACCGAGGGCGAGATTTACTCCCATGAGATTGTCGGTTTGAGCGTTTATACCGAAGAGGGTGAATTCTTGGGGACTCTGGTTGAGATATTGGAAACTGGCGCGAACGATGTCTTCATTATCGAGGATGATGCTGGCCAGGAAATATTGATTCCAGATACTGAGGAAGTGATCCTTGAGATTGATCTCGAACTGGGAAAGATGATCGTTGCCAGGATGGATTGGTATGGTGAGGGGGATTGATGTCGGGTGATAAGAAGTATTGGATTGGCTTTAACCTGGTAAGGGGAATTGGAGCGGTCAGGTTTCAGCAGATCCTATCTTTCTTTGGTGATTTATCATCGGCATGGCAGGCACCCCTGGAGGCTTTCCGACAGGTAGGCTTGCCTGAGCGAGCGCTTGGAAATTTTGCCAAATTGCGCGCAGAAATTGATCTGGATCGGTATTATGAATCAATTATTGAAAGCGGAATATCCGTTCTGACATTACTTGATGAGCATTATCCCCGTTTGTTAAGGGAAATTGACCAGGCGCCGCCAGTGATTTATGTGCGTGGATCATTAACTCCTGCAGATGAGTTTGCCGTTGCGATGGTAGGCACCCGCCGCGTTTCTGCTTATGGGCAGCAGGTGACGCGCGATGCCAGTATTTTTCTCGCCGGTCATGGATTGACCATTGTGAGTGGGCTGGCTCGTGGGGTTGATGCCCTGGCGCATCAAAGCGCACTTAAGGCTGGCGGACAGACGATTGCCGTGCTGGGCAGCGGCGTGGATGTGATTTACCCGCCAGAGCATCGCGCGCTTGCAGATGCCATTATCGAAAACGGGGCGGTGATCAGCGATTATCCTCTGGGAACACAGCCTGAGGGTGTGAACTTCCCGCCCAGAAACCGGATCATTTCAGGGCTTTCCTTGGCGACGATCGTGATAGAAGCGGGAGATCGCAGCGGGGCATTGATCACCGCTGATTTTGCAGTTGAACAGGGGCGAGATGTTTTTGCTGTTCCGGGCAATGTGCTTTCACCCGTCAGCAAAGGCACGAACAGGCTTATCCAGAACGGCGCTTATGCGATGATCTCACCCCAGGATGTGCTGGAAGCACTGGATCTATCTGAAGTTGAAGACATTAAACAGGCACGGCAAGTATTGCCAGCGGATGCTATTGAAGCGGGCATCTTGCAGGTGATTGATTTTGAACCCCTCCATGTGGACGATATCTGCCAGGCAACGGGAATGGCGGTTGAGAAAGTTTCTGCTGCCCTGACCATGATGGAATTAAAGGGTATGGTTCAGCATGTTGGCGGAATGCGGTATACCTCAGTGCGTGATTTAACCAGAAAATGAGGAGCTAATTATGAGCCTGGATCGTTTTGAACATTTTTATGCGGTAATCATGGCAGGCGGGAGCGGAACCAGGCTCTGGCCGCTCTCTCGGAAAGACCGACCCAAACAGTCACTGGTTGTGGGCGGGGATCAGACGCTCTTCCAAAATGCAGTCAATCGCCTTGAGGGTCTCTTTCCCTATGAGCGCATATTGGTGGTGACCGTTGCTGAACAGGTTGGGCTGCTGAGCGCAGAATGCCCTGATATCCCTGAGGAGAATTTTGTGGTTGAACCGCTGCCGCGCGGCACAGCGTCTGTGGTGGCGCTGGCTGCTACCGCCATAAAGCATCGTGACGAACAGGGCGTAATGGCTGTGTTGACGGCGGATCATGTGATTGAGAATGCTGAGCATCTCAGGCAATTATTGAAGGCTGCCTATGGAGCGGCTTTGCAGGATTACCTGGTGACGTTGGGGATTTCCCCCACTTATCCTGCCACAGGCTTTGGTTACATTCAAATTGGTGAAAAAATAGAATCCTTTGAAGGTCTGGACGCCTTCCTGGTAGAAAAATTTAAAGAAAAACCAGATCTGCAAAATGCGGAGAGAATGGTTGCAGATGGCAAGCATGCCTGGAATTCTGGCATGTTTATCTGGCAGGTGAAAACTGTATTGGATGAGATCGAGCGGCAGATGCCCGCTTTGTTTGAAAAAATGAGCGAAATTGATCTTGCCTGGGGAACCGAGCGTTTCGTTGAAGTTTTATCCCGAGTTTGGCCAACGATAAAACCCCAAACGATCGATTATGGCATTATGGAGCATGCGCGCAGGGTAGCTGTTCTTCCAGCCAAGAACCTGGGGTGGTATGATGTTGGCAGTTGGGAGTCCATTTTTGATGCACTTGAGAGTGATGCGGATGGCAATATTGTGTTGCGTGGGGATACGATCTCATTTGACACGCAGGGTACACTCATTTGTGAAGATTCCTCAGACCGGTTGATTGTCACGATTGGCGTAAAAGATCTGGTTATCATTGACTCTGGCAATGCGCTGTTGGTGTGTGACCGAAAACACGCTCAGCGGGTTCGTGAAATCGTTCGCTATTTAGAAGATCATGATCGTATGAATTATTTGTAGGAGTAAATCAAATTGATTGCTTATTGTATGAAGTGTCGAGAAAAAAGAGAAATCAAAGATCCTGTTGCGGATTACAACGCGGCTGGCGCACCCGTGACGAAAGGCGTTTGCTCGGTGTGCGGGACAAAGGTTTATCGTATGGGTCTTACGGATGCACACGCTGGACTTGAAAAACCAGATGTCTCCCGAAAGAAAAAGGTGCAGCGCAAGGGTAAGTTGGTGATCGTGGAATCACCCGCCAAGGCGAAAACGGTAGGGCGTTTTTTGGGGAAGAACTACACCGTCCGCGCCTCGGTAGGTCATGTGCGTGACCTTTTGCGTTCAAAACTTTCGGTGGATGTGGAGCATGATTTTGAGCCCAGTTATCGCGTCCCTAACGAAAAGAGGGACGTGGTCAAAGAGCTGAAAAAACTGGCAGGAAAATCGGAAGAGGTTTACCTGGCGACTGACCCTGACCGTGAGGGAGAGGCGATCGCCTGGCATCTGATTGAAGCTGCTGAAATTGATGAGGAGCACACCCATCGGGTTGTTTTTCATGAGATCACCGAAGACGCGATCGCCCATGCATTTGCACATCCGCGCACGATTGATATGGATCTTGTAAATGCCCAACAAACAAGGCGGATATTGGATCGATTGGTGGGATATGGCATCAGCCCGATTTTGTGGGAGAAGGTGCGCAGCCGACTTTCTGCTGGCAGGGTGCAGTCCGTTGCCCTGCGCCTGATTGTTGAGCGCGAAAGAGAAATAGAGGATTTTGACCCTGTGGAATATTGGTCAATTGAAGCCGATTTCTTACCCGAGGGCGGAAGAGTGCCCTATAGAGCAAAGCTGACCCGCATCAACGAAGAAGAACCTGTTTTTGGAAATGAAGCCGCTGTGACGCCAATTTTGAATGATATGCGCCAGGCGAACTATACTGTTGAGTCGATTAAACATGGGACACGCAAACGAAATCCCTCGGCACCTTTTATCACCAGCACACTTCAGCAAGATGCTTCGCGGCAACTGGGCTTCAGCGCGAAGAAAACGATGGCTGTGGCTCAGCAGCTTTATGAAGGCATGGAGCTGGACGGGGAAGGCACCACCGGTTTAATTACTTACATGCGAACAGATTCGACCAACATCTCAGAAGGAGCCCTCAAAGAAGTGCGTCAATACATTGACGACCATTATGGCAAAGACTTTCTGCCGAATGAGCCGCCCAAGTATAAGACCCGGACGCAATCTGCACAGGAAGCCCATGAAGCCATCCGCCCCACATCCGTGCTGCGTCGTCCAAAAGCGATCAAACAGTTCCTCACACGCGACCAGTTCCGTTTATACCAGCTGATCTGGCGAAGATTTGTCGCTTCGCAGATGATGCCTGCCCAATATAAGACACTGGCAGTTGAGATTCTTGGCCAGGGTGTGAAGGATCGTTATTTGTTACGGGCTTCAGGAAGCCAGCTGGAATTTTCAGGTTTCATGATTTTATATCAGGAAGGTAAGGACGAAGACCTGGTGGAGGAAGAAGAGGGTGACAGCGATCGCATTCCGATTGATGACATCCGAGAAGGGCAGACTCAGATATTGGAAGAACTGATACCTGAACAGCACTTCACACAACCGCCTCCCCGATTCACAGAAGCTTCGCTTGTACAGGTTTTGGAAGAAAATGGGATTGGCCGGCCTTCAACCTATGCACCGATTCTTTCTACCATTCAAAACCGCGGATATGTGATTCGAGACGGAAAGCGGCTGGAGCCTACGGAAACGGGTTTTTTGGTGAACGACCTGGTGGTGGAATTCTTCCCCAGCATCGTGGATATTGGATTCACCTCACAGCTGGAAGACCAGCTGGACCTGATTGCTTCAGGCGAGGCGGAGTGGGTTGATGTGATCAGCGAGTTTTACGGTCCGTTCTCAGATCGTCTGGCACATGCCGAAGAAATGATGCCGAAGAAGAAGGCAGAGCTGCAAAAAATTGGGCGTGAATGTCCAAAATGCGGCCATGATCTCATCTTGCGATGGGGACGCTATGGGAAATTCATCAGCTGCAGTAATTTTCCTGATTGCCGCTATACAGAACCTTACCTTGAGAAAATTGGCATTACCTGTCCTGAATGCCATGAGGGAGAAGTGGTAGAGCGGAAAACACGCAAGGGAAGAACATTTTATGGCTGTTCGCGCTATCCGGATTGCAAATTTACGTCTTGGAAACGTCCGGTCGCCACACCCTGTCCAAGTTGTGGGGGCACCCTGGTGATTTCAAACAAGCGCCATGTCACCTGTCTGGATTGTGAAGAGACTTTTCTCCAGGATGAAGTGCTGCGGGAATCAGAAGTGGCATAAAGCTTGCACATTATCTTCCAAGCGTCGTTGTTGCGGAAAAAGACGGACTAATCTACAATAGAGACAACGCTTATTTTTTCAGACAGATAAGATGGGAGTTGACGATGAACTTGGAAAAAATTAAAGCCTATTTAACTGATTTCCGGATCAGCATTCCAGTGGGTGTTGTACTGGGTTTAATTTTGGGTCTGATCATTGGCTGGGGAATTTGGCCCGTCCAGTGGACGGACCTGGCACCTTACCATTTGCGCCCTGACCTGCGAGAAGATTATTTGCGCATGTCGATTTATACAACCACAAAGGTTGGCAATGAATCGATTGCCACCAAAGCCTGGGCAGAATTGGAAGATACTGCAGAAGAAACGCTTGCGGCAGTGATGGAGAAGCCCAAGTTCCTTAACGAAGACCAGATCACCAGTTTTATGGCGATTGTTGGTGCCGAAGGTGTCGCTGAACCCGACCTTGAGGAGGACCTGCCGGTTGTGACGGAGGAGGAAGAGGTTCTTGAAGAGGTGGATGATGGGCGTGGTCCGAACTGGCTGTTGATTGGCGGGTTATGCATCCTGCTGCTGCTCGTTCTGGCAGTGGTGTTTTATTTCTTTGTTTTGCGAGATAGCCTCGCCCAGAAAGATCAGCCCGAACCCCTCAGCCCGCGCACCTTACCAGATGAAGACGTTGATTTTGACGAGGATGCTAACCGGTTTACCGTTCTCACCCCCCACGAAGATGAAACCCCTAAAGCAGAACCTGTTGAACCTGTTGCGCAGTTCATGACCACTTACATGGTGGGCGATGATTTTTATGATGACTCATTCAGTATTGATGCGCCAACCGGTGAATTTTTAGGTGAATGCGGTGTCGGGATTTCTGAAACAGTTGGTGTTGGTGAACCCAAGCGGGTAACTGCTTTTGAAATCTGGTTGTTTGACAAGAATGACATCCAAACCGTCACCAAGGTCATTATGAGCAAGCATGCCCATGATGATGAAAAGATTAGGGTGCGGCTGGAATCCAAGGGAGAACCTGTTCTGGCTGAGCCGGGAAAACAGGTTTTGCTTGAGACTGCCACGCTGCAGCTTGAAGCACGCATTATCGATATGGAATATGGCGAAGGCGCTGCACCAGATCAAAGCTACTTCCAGCGACTGACGCTTGAACTCGCTGTTTGGCCAAAATAATCAAGGATCCTGGATCACAGGATATATTTAGAATCAAAATGACCCCATCACGAAAGGGGTCATTTTTTTGTGTTGGTAAATTTATTCGATTGAGAGGATTTCTAAGGTGATCTCCCCATTGGGTAAATTGACGGTCACTTTGTCACCCACTTTGTGCCCTAAGAGCGCTTTACCAATTGGCGATTCGTGCGAGATCTTGCCCTCTCTTGGGTTTGCTTCTTGCCTGCCAACCAGCAGATAGGTCTCCGGGTCAAAATCACCTTCCTGGATGGTCACACTGGCACCAATGTTGACTTCGTGGTAATTTTCCTGTGTTTCGATCACTTCTGAGTGGTATAAAATGGCTTCAATTTCCTGGATACGGCCTTCGAGAAACGATTGATCTTCCTTAGCTTTGTGGTAATCAGCGTTTTCTGATAGATCGCCCATCGAAACGGCGTGCTTGAGACGTTCAGCCAGCTCATTTCGGCCTTTCGTCTTGAGTTCTTCCAATTCAGCTTCTAATTTCTGTTTGCCTTCTGGCGTCAGATATTGTGTGTTGTTCATTTTCCTTTTTAAAACCTTTTTTTGATAGTGAGAACAGCGATTTACGGCAGTACCGTTGGATCGAACAATTTTTGGTGTTCGTCGATGGCAAACCGGTCGGTCATGCCAGCTATGTAATAGCAGACAGTGTGCTCCAAGCCTATTTCTTCAATCGACTGCTGGTATTCGGCGGGCAGGGTTGTTGGTTCGCTGGTGTAGGCTGTGAAGAGATCGGAGATGATCTTTTCTGCTTTAACCGTCATGCGCACCACGCGGTAGTGGTTATAAAGATGTTTGTATAAGAAATCCTTCAATTCTCTGTTGCGTCGATGCATGTCTTCGCTGAACCCGACCACGTTGTAAGGGAGCTTTTGCAAGTCCTCTACGGTGCGGATGCCGCTGCGACGGATCATGCGGTCAACAGATTGAACCAGGTCTGTGACCTCGATCCCGATCAGGCGGCGAATCAGGCGATGCCGCGCCAGGTCATCCAATGGATCGGATCGGCGCCGGCCGATACTTTCATTGATCACTTCCCACAATGAAATGCCAGCCAGCTGTTCGGGGGTGATCAAACCTGAGTGCAAGCCGTCGTCCAGGTCATGCGCGGTGTAGGCAAGTTCATCTGCTGCGTTGGTGATCTGTGCTTCCAGGTGGCCGCGCAGCTCGGGGTCAAAGTCCTTCGAATCGGAAATATCGTATTCGGTTTCATGTTTGACGATACCCTCGAGCACTTCCCATGTCAGGTTTAAGCCGTCGAAATCTGGATATCGATTTTCGATTTTGGTCACGATTCGGAAGGAATGCCTGTTGTGGTCAAATCCGCCGTGATCGATCATCAGTCGAGAGAGTTCACGTTCTCCCGAGTGACCAAATGGCGGATGGCCCAGGTCATGCGCCAGGCAGATTGTTTCTACAAGGTCTTCATTGGCGCCGAGCGCTCGCGCCACACTTCGCCCGATCTGGGCAACTTCAAGCGTGTGGGTCAGGCGCGTGCGATAATAGTCACCTTCATAGTTGATGAACACCTGGGTCTTGTATTCCAGACGGCGAAACGCCGTGGTGTGCAGGATGCGATCCCGATCGCGTTGAAAGATCGTGCGATAGTCAGGTTCATCTTCAGGATGCAGGCGTCCTTTGCTATTCTTGCTGCGAATTGCATAGGGCGCAAGGTTTTGGTCTTCCAGTTCTTCCAGTTGTTGACGCGTGAAGATCATGTTTTTTTCTCCAAAATTTCAATCGAATTTAGATTATACCGGATAAAGGTATCAATAGCCTGAAGCGGTGGGTGTATCGTTCAGGCGGTGATGGATGTACCGAGGGCTTGACCCAAAATTGCCTGGTAAAGGTTGCCAGGCTGGGCGCCTGAAAAGATCATTATTTTCAGCCCGGGTTCAGCCTGGACGAGTGAGACCATTAGCTCGACTTTGGACAGCATGCCGCCTGTCACATCCAATGCCCTGGCACTGGATAGAGCAGGAAGGACAGACTTAAGCGATGATGGCGTGATATGGGGGATGATCTCTTCTGGCTGGTCAGGGTTCGAGAAGACCCCTGTGTCCAATCCAGCCAGGAGGATTTTGGCAGGTTTCAAAGGACCAGCCAGGTGTTGGAATACCTTTTCTGTGCTGACAATCGTTCCACCTAAACTCGTATCAAAGATGACATCACCCTGCACTACTGGAAGGAGGTGATGCGCGACCGCCTGTTTTATCCCTGCAAGATCCCATTGAACGATTGCACCATTTTCGGCGAGAGCTGAGGCGGAGGGCGGAAAGGCGATCACGGGCAGCCTTGCTTCAGAGAGATGCTGAATAACAATCTCGTTCAGCGACCGGGCGGCACGCCACACTTCTGCAAATCCCTCCCAGTAAGCCTGGTCAGAACCGCCGGATTGCGTTTGATGTTGACTGGCAATTGCATGACCAAAGGACCCGGAGCCGTGACCGATTACCATGCTCAGGTTTGGGGTTTCATCCATTGCCCTGGCGATCTCCTCTGCAAGGCGTTTGATGACCTCAATGCGCGCTGTGAGCGGTTGGGTTTTATCTGTGATTAGCGAACCACCTAATTTTAAAAACACCAGATTTTTCTGATTCATGACAACTCATTTGCCTGTAAAATTGTGGTGATGACATGCCGAGCACCGGCTTGCACCAGCGCTGCAGCAATGGATTGAGCAATTTCGGGGTTGGCGAGAGAGATGATATTGCCGCCCAGTCCGCCGCCAGAGAGCTTGGCACCAAAAGCGCCTGCTTGCAGCGCGGCAGCGATCAATGCATCCAGACTGCCACAGCTGACGCCAAGCATCCTCAGCTGATCCTGGTTTTCGTTCAACAATGGCCCCAGCAACGCCAGATCTCCCGAAGCCAGCGGCTCACGGGCTTGACGTGTGATTTCCCCAATTGCCGACAGGATAGGTGAATAGGCGGCAGGGTCAGCCTGGTAGCGCTCACGCACGCCGGCAACCGCTTCCCGGGTGGGGGTTTTTTCGCCGGTATCCGCAATAATCCAGTGGGTTGGATTATTTATCTTCAGAAACTCGATGGGCTGATCCTTGACGAAATACACAGGCTGTTGGTGGGCAATCACATTATTATCGATTCCAGAAGGGGTGCCGTGATGCAGTTTCTCAACTTCGAAAGCCAGATCGGAAATTTGTTCAGATGATAAATGCGCACCGAAAAAGTTTGAGAGCGCGTGAATGATGGCGACTGATGTGGCTGCGCTGGAACCCATGCCAGCGGCAACAGGGATGGTGGAAGAAATTTGGACGGAAAGGGATGGCAAATGAACGGGTGCGATCGCCGTCAGGGTGAGTCGAATGGCGGCTGCGAGGGGGTGATCTTCAGGTAAATCAGTCAGCTTCTTGTCCAGCTGGATATCTGGCGCTTGTACCTGGATCTGACCTTGCGACGCATCTATTTGCGGCAGGATGCGAGCTGTGGCATTGACTCGGGTGACGGGTATGGCAATGGCTGGCTGACCGTAAACAACGGCATGTTCGCCAAACAGGATCACTTTGGCGGGGGCTTTTGCATAGGTGATCGCCATCGTTTTATCGCATTACAGAAGATAGAGGATAATCAGGACAGTGACACCCCATAAGCCAACAGCCGCTTGCATGGGACGATCGGTCAGGACGATTTCTTCAGGCGCACCGCCAATATTTTTGATCCGGATCAGATAGAGATAGCGGAAGAGCCCGTAAATGACAAATGGGATCGTCAGCATCATGCTGTGATTGCCAGGGGTGATCTCAGCAGAAAAAGTGTAGAGGCAGTAGGTCATCAGCGTGGTGCTGAGCACGATGGTCAGAAGCTGATCAAGCAGTTCCAGGGAGTAGCCATCCAGAACCTTACGATGGGTGCCTGCTATGGCTTCGAGAAGCTGGATTTCAGCACGGCGTTTGCCCAAACCGATAAAAAGCGCCAGGAACGTGGTTGCAACAAACAGCCAGGGAGAAAAGCGCTTCGTCACGATAATCACCAAGCCCGCAGTCACCCGGATGACAAAACCCGCAGCAATGACAAGCACATCGATTAGCGGTATGTGTTTAAGCCAGAGGGAATACATCACCATCAGGACGAAATAGGAAGAAATGATCCATCCGAAAGCGGGCGAGAGGACAAATGCTGCCGGGAAGACCAGCAAAAAAAGGACAACAGCAGCGATGACCGCATTCTTGATCGTTAATTGACCTGAGGGCAGCGGCCGGTGTCTTTTGTCAGGGTGCTGACGGTCGGACTCAATATCCACCAGATCGTTGACAATATAGACCAGGCTCGATGCCAGGCAGAACAGCAGGAAGGCAATCGTCGTCACAAGCAGCGATTGAGGATTGCTCAACTGACCGTCAAAGACCAGGGCAGCAAAGATAAACACATTTTTTGCCCACTGCCGAGGGCGCATTGTTTTCAAGATGTAGGTGAGCTGTTTCATTTGTCTTTTCGCTTACCGGAAGGTTGATGAGAATATTATAAACGCCTTCACCTAAGGGAGTATACACCATTTTAAACCGTTCAGAAACGATAAGCTGTTTTGTCAAATGTTGGGATGGTTTACGTAATTACCGTAATTTAGTAATTTATCGTTTTTGTGTGTTAAAAGTTTTCCCGTTACAATATATCTATGAAAAAGAAACGCATTGACGTCTTGCTTGTTGAGCGCGGGCTGGCGGAGAGCCGAAATATTGCCCAGCGCCTGGTGATGGCAGGCGAGGTGCGGGTGGATGGGGAGATGGTGCATAAGTCCTCGCTGCAGGTGGGCGAAGATGCCCGTGTGGAGGTGAAGCAAAAGCCACAATATGCCTCTCGTGGTGGGTATAAGCTGGCAGCGGCAATGGAAGTGTTCCGGGTTGTTGCGCAGAGAAAGATATGCGCGGATGTGGGGTCCTCTACAGGGGGATTCACGGACTGCCTGTTGCAGCATGGCGCGCAAAAGGTGTTCGCGATTGATGTAGGCTATGGGCTGTTGCATTGGAAGCTGCGGCAAGACCCCAGGGTGGTGGTGATGGAGCGAACGAATGCACGCTATTTGGAAAAGCTCCCCGAACCGGTTGAGCTGGTGACAATTGATGCATCGTTTATTTCGCTTGGATTGATCTTACCCGCTGTGCGCGGATGGTTTGCGAATGAGGATGGTCAAACGGTTGCGCTGATCAAGCCGCAGTTCGAAGCGGGACGTAAGGCGGCGGCAGTCCATGCGGGGGTGATTAAGGATGATGCGGTTCATCAGCAGGTGCTTACGGATACGCTGATCATAGCGCAGGAAATTGGTTTCTTCCCGGTCGGTCTGATCCCATCACCGGTACTTGGTCCAAAAGGGAATGTGGAATTCTTGGTGGATTTGAGACTGAGGCCAGCTGAACCGCCGCTCCAATTTGAGGACATGGTCTTTCAAGCCATCCAGGATAAACCCTCTGAAAGTATTGTATAAACCGAACCTTTGGCTTACTCTAAAAATTTTCTGTCCAACCCATAGTCCTGTAAAGCAGGCTCAAATTCATCAATAATCTCTTGTTCATCTATCCCCATTTCATCCAGGGAGTAATGATGATTGCTCTTGAAGCGCTTAGCTTTTTCTGATTCAACCAGGAGAACCTGGCGATATTCCTCTGTCAATTCAATGCCGAAGCGGTTGTAAATGTTTTCCACGGTTGTCTTCGGGTCATTAACCAGATCCTGGTAGCGCACCATCACATATTGGTCTGGGGGAAGATTTTTCAGGTAGCGATGGGGATAAAGGTACCAATATCTGGCTTGCTCGCGCATCACGTCTGCTGCCGGTCGGGGATAGTCCTCTCCTGGTTCACCGTAGGTTTTCCAGTGATTGGAGAACATGCTGACAGAGGATGGAATCACACGCAGCGGGGACCGAACGATGTTGATAAATTTTGCGTCTGGAAATTGTTGATGCAGGGTGCGCACCTTCGGTGAAGAGGTGGGGCTTTTGGAAATGTAGCGTTTTCCATTATTCGCATAGACATGGCGCTTGAGCACTTCCTTGTAATAATTCATGTCCAGCCGCTTTTGGTCTTCCGGCATATCCCTATCGTAATAGATATAATTTCGGATCAGATCAGGGAAAGGAAAGAATGCAAATAGGTCATAGGTGGACCAGGTGTGGAGAAAGACCTGGCTATCTTCTTCAATTTCGTTCAGTCCTGCCTTGTGCATATAGGAATACTGTTTGAGGGATTTTTCAAATCGATCAATGATTTTCTGGATGGGGTTGCCCACCAACCGGTTGAGTTTCATGATCCAGTGGATGATCTTTCGTTGGACAATGGTGGGTGCCACGTAGATCTCCCAGGTTTTCATACCTGTAAAACGGGGATCCTGTGCTAACAGGCGATGGAGAAGCGTGGTGCCGGAGCGAAAGTTCCCCACGATAAAGATCGGCTGCTTGAGCTCTTGCTGCATATGTTTGGGATAAAAGAGCTGGTCGAGCCCATAAGCAAAACGGATGCTGAAATGCCACAGGGGGTAGATCAGGAAAATCAACAGTAACACAAAGAAGCGTTTGGGGGTCAGACGACCAGGCGTTCCTTCAGATTTAAAGAAGCTGGTCCAGATCGTTTTAAAGTAAAGTCTCAAGTTCAATTTCATATTTTAAGTATTCCCCAACAAGGTATTGCAATCAGATTGCAAGATTTTGTTTTGGGTAAAAAAGCTAACAATCCTATCTTACCCGATATCCGGCTGTTTTGAAATTGACTACCAGCATCATTTTGCTCAGAACACTAAATAATTGAATCAATGAGAAAAGGGTTCCATGCCTGTTTACTGAATATCCCGTGCTGGTATAATGGAGAGCAGGTTTGAATCTGAGACGCATAGATTACGGTTAACCTGAATTTACCAGGATAAATTATTTGATTAAGAAATGTTCGCTTGTCAGGTTTATGAAACTACGCACTCAATGACACCGGAAAATCAGGTTTCTGGATTTATAAAATTAAAAAGGTAACGTTGGTTTACTATGATTGAATTTATCAGGAATTTTTGTATTATTGCCCATGTAGACCATGGCAAATCCACGCTGGCAGATCGCATGCTTCAGCTGACGGGCACCATTGCGGATCGGGACATGACCGAACAGGTGCTTGATGCCATGGATTTGGAGCGTGAGAAGGGTGTGACGATTAAAGCCTCTGCGGTGCGAATGCATTTCACTGCGGCTGATGGCAAAGAATATGCCTTTAACCTGATTGACACACCTGGGCATGTGGACTTCAATTATGAGGTCAGCCGTGCTCTGGAAGCCTGTGAAGGCGCGCTGCTGGTGGTGGATGCATCACAGGGGATCGAGGCACAAACCCTGGCAAACCTGTATCTTGCGCTGGAAGCCAACCTGACGATCATCCCTGTGATCAATAAAATCGATCTGCCTTCTGCCCAACCTGATGAGGTGGCTGAAGATCTGCATAATCTCTTAGGAATTCCAAAGGAGCAAATTATCAAGATTTCTGCCAAGCAAGGCACCAATGTGGAACGTGTGCTGCAGGCTATTGTTGATTTTGTTCCGCCGCCGATAGGCGATGATGACAAGCCATTGGAAGCCCTGATCTTTGACTCCCATTATGATTCCTATAAAGGCGTTGTCGCCTATGTCCGTGTATTTAATGGAAAGATCACCCGCACGGATCAACTTTACATGATGTCCACGAAAATTAAGACCAGCCCGGTAGAGATTGGCATTTTTGCCCCGAGCATGCTGCCGGTGGAATTGATGCGTGCCGGCGATGTGGGCTATATCGCTACCGGACTGAAGACGGTTTCGGAGTGCCGGGTGGGTGACACGATCACTTTTGCCAGGGATGGCGTTTCCAAACCGCTGCCTGGTTATCAACACGCAAAACCCATGGTTTTTGCCGGGGTATATCCCACTGATGGGGAGGATTACGCTGATCTGCGAGATGCACTTGAAAAACTTCAGCTGAATGACGCCTCACTCAGCTTTGAGCCTGAAACTTCTGAAGCGCTCAATTTTGGTTTTCGCTGCGGATTTTTGGGACTGTTCCATATGGAAATCATCCAGGAACGGCTGGAACGAGAATATGACATGGATGTGGTTTTCACTGCGCCATCGGTTGAATATCAGGTGTACCTGGTGACTGGAGAGACCATTACCATTTCTTCCCCGGCTGAATTACCTGATGAAAGTAAGATCGTTAAAATTCTGGAACCCTGGATGGAATTAATCATCTTTACCCCCACAGAATATTACGGGGTTGTAATGGATTTGGTGACGGGCAAACGCGGGGTGTTCATTTCACAGGAGTATCCATCTCCGAACCGGGTGCAAATTACCTATGAAATCCCCCTTTCAGAATTGATCATTGATTTCTTTGACCAGTTGAAATCAGGCACGCGTGGTTATGCTTCGATGGATTACAACTTTCTTGAGTATCGTGAAGGCAACCTGGTGAAAGTGGAAATTTTGGTCAATGGTGAGCCAGTGGATGCGCTGACCGCAATTGTTCACAAAGAGGACGCCTATCACAAAGGCCAGGCGCTGGTTTCCAGGTTGAAAAACCTGATTCCCAGGCAATTATTCACTATCCCCATCCAGGCTTATTCGCAGGGTCGCGTGATCTCTCGGGCAAATGTCAAAGCGCTGCGAAAAGATGTGCTCGCAAAGTGTTATGGTGGTGATATTACACGCAAGAAAAAACTCCTTGAAAAGCAGAAAAAAGGCAAACGCCGGATGAAGATGGTGGGCAATGTAGAAATTCCACAAGAAGCCTTTATGGCGATTCTGCGATTGGATCAATAGTGACAGGTGTTGAGAATCAGGGCCATTTTTGGGGCAGGGTGCTTCGCTGGCTGATCCCTGTGGTGATCAGCGGTGGGGCAATCTGGTTGGTTTTGCGAGATGTCGAGTTTTCCCGCATTTGGGCTTCACTCAGGCAAATCCGTTTTCAAACCTTTCTACTGGCAAGCGCGGCGTATTTTGCCAGCTATGTGATGCGGGCTTTTTGCTGGTATCTCCTGTTACGGCGAAAAGTTTCTTTCAAGGATGTATTCTTCACAATGGGTGCAGGTTATTTGCTGAACAATCTTTTCCCTTTTCGGCTGGGTGAAGTTGGACGAGCTGTCCTGTTGGACAATCCACAGGGGCCTTCAGCACTGGAGGTGCTTTCCAGCGTGGTGGTGGAACGAGTCTTTGATGTGTTTCTGGCTGCGGTTTTTGTCCTGATGACAATCCCCCGCATATTAGGAGGAGATTTTGATCAAACTTTCGTGGTGATTGCATTTGTCGTCACGCTGTTTGGCATGGCAGTTCTGTATCTTGCGGTACGGTTTAGGTCTCACATTCAAGCCTGGCTGGAAAGTTGGGGTGAAAAAGCGGATTTTATCAAGAACTGGGTAACGCCAAAGGCGATCCAGGTGCTTGAGGGATTGTCAGTGCTGCTGGATCCGTGGGCATTTTTGCTGGCATTTGGCAGCCTGGCGATCAGCTGGCTGATTGCGTTTGGTGAGAACCTGATCGTATTTCAAAGTATTTATCCCAACCCACCTTTTTGGTGGATGGTCTTTGTGCTGAGTGCGGCTGCCTTTGGAGCAGCTTTACCCTCGGCGCCAGCTGGATTAGGTGTATTTGAGGGTGTGATGGTTGCTGCATTTGCGCTATTGGGGATCGCCCCGGAGGTTGCTTTTA
The DNA here is from genome assembly GCA_002436005.1 of Anaerolineaceae bacterium UBA6086. Lineage (GTDB taxonomy): Bacteria > Chloroflexota > Anaerolineae > Anaerolineales > Anaerolineaceae > Brevifilum. The sequence continues at coordinate 55,071 of DIXG01000061.1, forward strand.
CCCATGCGATTGTGATCCATGCCCTGGCTTTTGTATATGCCAACCTCTTAGGTTTGATCGGGCTGCGGATGCGGGGTGAGGCTGTGGTCGGGCTATATCAGCGCGTGGTTCGGCGGCGTAATCAAGTCAAACCCACAGTGTGAAATTGATGCGCATACTGATCGTTCTGACCTACTTCTATCCCCACAAATCTGGATTGACGGTTTATGCCATCCGGCAAGCGCAGGCTCTGGCAGCGCTTGGGCATGAAGTCACCGTTCTGACATCCCAATACGATTCCTCGCTGCCGAGGGAAGAATGGAACCAGGGCGTACGGATTCTACGGTTACCGGTAGCATTTCACCTTTCAAAGGGTGTGATTATGCCGCGCATGCCTCTTACTGCCTATCGATTGATCGGGGAATCTGATGTGGTCAACCTGCACGTACCGCAAGTGGATGCGGCGCTGGTAGCCCTGCTGGCGAAGCTGCGGCGCAAACCGGTGGTGCTGACCTATCACTGTGATCTGATCATGCCAACCGGGATTGTTAACCAGCTTGCTGGATGGGCTGCAGGTTTAGCCAATCGAATCTCTGCAGGATTGGCAGACGTGATTGTGCACAACACCCGGGATTTTGCCGAACATTCAAGTTTTCTGCAAAAGTTCCTGGGCAAACTGACTGTCATCGCACCGCCCATCGAAGTGCATCCAGTTTCACAAGAAGATATTGATCGTTTTTATGCGACATATAATCTTCAGCCAGGCCATCCTGTGATTGGGATGGTGGCACGCCTGGCTACGGAAAAAGGCGTTGAGTTCCTGGTTGAAGCTATGATGGAGGTCCTCAAGGTTCAGCCGCAGGCGAGAGTCATTTTTGTGGGCGAATATCAAAACGTGTTTGGTGAGGATGCCTACCGGGAGAAATTACTCCCAATGATTAAGTCTCTTGGTGATCGATGGGTCTTTTTGGGCGTGGTCGATGAGATTGAGAAAGCGGTCTTCTACCAGATTTGTGATGTGCTGGTTTTACCAAGCATCAACAGCACCGAATCCTTTGGCATGGTGCAGGTGGAAGCGCTGATTTGCGGGACGCCGGTGGTTGCAACCAATTTGCCCGGGGTGCGGCAGCCTGTTCGGATGAGCGGAATGGGTGAGATTGTCCCCGTCAGAGATGCTGAAGCGCTGGCTGAGGCACTGATCCGTGTTTTGTCCAACGACCAGTGGGGCGATCCAGAACAGATGGCTGACATCAAACAGCAATATGCCCCGGAAACAACTGCCAGGGACTATGAAGCCCTGTTTCGAGACTTGGTGGGGGAGCATGGTGAAGGTGAAGGTGATGGCGATGAATAGCACGCAACTGGATGAGATCCTCTGGCGCCATCTCTCAAGTTTGCCTTATTTTCGTGCATTTTTACGCGCTGTTGAAGATCGTTTTTATCAGGAGATTACCTTGCTGGAACCGATCCTCGACCTGGGATCTGGCGATGGACACTTTGCCTCTGTTGCCTTTGAGAAATCGTTGGATGTGGGGCTGGATCCCTGGGTGGCGCCCACGCTGGAGGCAAAAGGACGAGACACTTACCGGTTGCTGGTGTTGGGCGAAGGCGCGCAGATCCCTTTTCTTGACGCCAGTTTTGGGTCGGTAATCAGCACGTCTGTTTTGGAACATATTCCCGATATTGAGCCAGTGTTGCGTGAGGTTTCCCGCATCTTGCGTCCCGGCGGAAGGTTTGTTTTTTGTGTTCCCAATCACCGCTTTCCACAACTGTTGTGGGGAAGGCAGTTTTTTGAGCGTTTGGGACTGAAAAAGGTGGGGGCAGCTTATGGCAGATTTTTTAACCGGATCGCCCGTCATGCGCACACTGATCCACCCGGGGTATGGCAAGAACGGTTAGAACGGGCAGGCTTTGATCTACTTGAGACCTGGGATTATTTTCCCCCAAAAGCGCTGCACATCCTCGAATGGGGGCATCCATTGGGTTTACCGGCATTAATCAATAAAAAGTTATTTGGACGCTGGATTCTTATTCCCAAACGCTGGAATCTGGCGATCCCATGGAAAATGACACGGAAATATTTGGACAATCCGAGATCAGAAAAGGGCGTCTGTTCGTTTTTTATTGCCCGGAGGCGACCATGAAATGGCTGAAGGCTCTGGGGTATTACCTGCAGTCCCTATTTTTGATGGTATTCCAGGTTCACAATTGGCTCACCCTGCTGCCGCTATTTCTGAGGAAGCCGAATGGCAGAGAGTCTATGCTGCGGCTCAAACACCCCCCGGTGGTAATGTGGGTGCGCAGCGCGATGGATGCCTGGTCTGTAAAGGAGACCTTCCTGGATGCTTTCTACACCCGGTATGGCATTCCGGTGGAGAATGGTTGGAAAGTTGTTGATATCGGGGCAGGCATTGGCGATTTTGCAGTTTATGCCGCCTGGTCTCGACCGCAAACGGTGGTTTTGGCCTTTGAACCCTTTCCCGGGTCGTATCGGCTTTTAGCAAAGAATCTATCCGCAAACCATCTCACAAACGTGGAGATTTTCCCGATGGCGGTGTGGGGAAGCGGGGGCGACTTATTGCTGGATCTTTCCAGTGGGGAACCTTTGCAGATCGCCAGCATGGCGAGCACTAATGGAGATGCGCGTTCAGCGAAGATCGCAGTTCCTGCGGTGACCTTGCAGAGTTTAGTGGATCAACATCAGTTGGACTGTATCGATCTGCTAAAATTAGATTGTGAAGGTGCTGAATACGAGATATTGATGAAGACACCAGCCAGTATCTTGAAAAAGATTGAGCGAATTATCATGGAATATCACGATCTTAATGAGACCGCAAACCATAAAGTGTTGAGCGCATTTTTAGAGTCACAGGGATATCGCGTGCGATTAACCCACAACTTTGTCCACGAAGAAATCGGTTATCTTTACGCGCAGCGGGTTCAATCCGCCGGAGATTGCAGTGATGAATAGTCCTTGGCGCCGGGATGTGTTGTAAGGTAACAGCGCTTGGAGTATGATCATTTCTTTGAATCTGGACGCTTACGATCACCCATCAGGTTAACGATTGACAGCAGGAATCGTCTATGACAGATCAATTGGAACAAAAACCAGAATCAGGTCCCAGTGTTTGGGATCACTTTGCGGAAAAGCTCAAATTCTGGACCAAGAACAATGAAGTTCAGCAGTTCCCGGACAAGGTAGAAAAGTTAGATGCGCCGGTTAGGATTCCATGGCTGACGCTGGCTGCGCTTACTCTTGCGTTGATTGCCCAGCTTTCACTGGAACCTTCTCCGGCAAGAACGCCCTGGCCGGGGGTGTTCCTTTATGCAGCTGCCGGCGGATGTTTGCTGGCTGCAGTGATCCGCAAGGAGTGGACACTTCCGGATTTAAAACCTGATGCAGAACAGGCAATGAGCACCCGCTTTCAGCCGGAACTGCTGCTCCTGGGCGTGGTGTTTGCTGTGTTTGCGTTTCTTGCGTTTGGCAGTGGGATTTTTGGTTTTCTAAACATCTCACTGTGGCTCCTATCTCTGGTGTGTTTCTTTCTTGCCTTCTGGCGCAGGGAGAAAGGCATCCGGTTTTCCTTCCGTGCTTGGTGGATTAACTTCCGGGACAAAGGCTGGGCACTGACCATCACACGCTGGACAATTATTGTCCTGGCAGTGGTCGCAGTGATCTTGTTTTTTAATTTTTATCGTTTGGATTCGGTTCCACCGGAAATGGTGAGCGACCAAGCAGAAAAGCTGCTTGATGTCAACGATATCCTGCAAGGTTATACGCCAACCTATTTTCCTCGCAATACCGGCCGTGAAGTGCTGCACTTTTATCTGACTGCAGCCTATATGGCGCTCTTTAATTTAGATGTCAGTTTCTTGAATCTTAAGGTTGTTGCTGTCTTTGCTCATTTGTTGACGCTTTTCTTCATCTATATTTTGGGGAAAGAATTTGCGAACAAGTGGGTGGGTTTGGCTGCGGCGTTGTTTGCTGGCATCGCCTATTGGCCCCTGGTATATACGCGTTTGGCGCTGCGCATCCCGTATTATCCTCTATTTGTCGCCCCTGTGCTGTATTTTTTCTTACGCGGTATGCGCCGACAAAATATCAATGACATCCTGCTTACAGGCTTGTTCCTTGGTGTCGGGCTGCACGGCTATACGCCCTTTCGAATTGTTCCGATTTTGATCGTGTTGGGGATCGTAGTTTACCTCTTTCACCGACCAGCGCGAGAGCGCCGCGCACAGGCGATTATCGCCCTGACATTAATTGCTTTTGTTGCGTTGATTGTCTTTCTGCCGCTTTTACGCTACTGGGTGGCGAATCCACAACAGTTTGCCTATCGCGCCTTCTCACGCCTGACGGGAATGGAAACGGGTTTTCAAAATTCTCCGATCCTGATCTTTCTTCAAAACTTCTGGAAAGCCAGTGTGATGTTCTTCTGGGATAACGGTGTGATCTGGGCACATTCGGTGCCGGGGCGTCCGGCATTGGAGGTTGTTACAGGTGCGCTTTATTTTCTTGGCATTGTGAGTTTGTTGATCCGCTATTACCGTCACCGGAACTGGATGGACCTTTTCCTGTTGATCTCCATTCCCATGTTATTGATGCCATCCATCTTGTCGCTGGCTTATCCGGGAGAGAATCCCAGCTTGAACCGGACAGCCGGCGCGATCGTCCCGGTTTTTCTTGTCGTGGGGTTGGCGCTGGAGACAGTTGTCCGCACGATCCTCAGACGTTTGAATGGTATCGTGGGGAAAGGTGCTGCGATCATCCTCGTGATGGTGCTGTTCAGCTGGTCTGCGGGCAATAATTTCCGACTGGTATTCGATCAATATTACACAATTTACCGCGCATCCAGCTGGAACACGTCTGAAATTGGCAGAGTGGCTGCATTGTTTATTGAATCAATGGGCACACCAGAGACCACCTATGTCGTGGGCTACCCGCACTGGGTGGATTCCAGGCTGGTTGCCATCAACGCAGGCTATCCGGGCAAGGATTTTGCGATCTTCCCTGAACAGATTCCTGACACAACACTCAATCCCAATGCGAAAATGTTCTTCTTGAGCATTAATGACACGGAGAATGCTGATTTGCTAAAAAGCACTTATGATAATGGTGTATTAACGCTGTATGATTCAGAGGTGGAAAACAAGGATTTCATGGTGTTTTTTGTTCCACCTGAGCAAGGAGAAACGCCCTGATGACTGAACCAGCGGGCATGTCTGCCAATACAAAACGAATTTCTCTTTGGGAGGGAGTTGTTCTGGTCTGTCTGATCCTCACGCTGGCAGCAGGGGCATATTTGCGCCTGGTGGGTGTGAATTGGGATGAAGATCAGCACATGCATCCTGATGAGCGTTTCCTCAGCCTGGTCCAGGTTGCGATCAGTCCTGTAGAAAACGCTTCAGCCTACTTTGACACAGAGAATTCTTCTCTCAACCCTGAAAATCGGGGCTACACGTTTTTTGTGTATGGCACCCTGCCCATTTTTATCATTCGCTATGTTGGGGAAGCGTTAGGGCAGACGGATTACCATGCCATTACAATTCTGGGCAGGTATCTCTCAGCAATTTTTGACTTGATCACCGCATTGTTGGTTTATGCCGTTGGTAGAAGGCTGTATCAACGCTGGGTTGGTTTGCTGGGTGCGTTATTTTATGCGTTGGCAGTGCTGCCCATTCAGCTCTCACATTACATGACGGTGGACACGATCACCAACACCTTTGCGTTTTTGGCTGTTTATGCTGCGGTGTGGGCGCTGACCCGGTCACCATCTGTAAATAAGGACGGAATCGGTGAGGTTTCTGCTCCTGATGCAGAGCCAGATTCTGATGCAGACCTTGTTCTTGACTCAGAAGCTGATTTGGAATCATCTGAGCGTGCTTTTACCACAGCAAAACTCTGGCGAGTTTTTCAAGAGTTAGCTCCTTACCTTGTGTTTGGTGCTGCGCTTGGTGCCGCAACTGCGTCAAAGATCAACGCGGTTGTGTTGGCTATCATTCTGCCACTTGTTGAAGGTGTGCGCTACCTGAGAATGACGCCGGATGATCGGCGAGAAGCGCTGGGTCCGATTTTCAGAAACCTGTTTGTGGCAGGGATATTGAGTTTTTTGATCTTTCGGATAGGACAGCCTTATGCCTTCAACGGTCCGGGATTTTTCAATATTGGTATCAGTGAAAACTGGTGGATGAGTCTGCAAAACCTGCGTGCCCAGGCTTCTGGCAAGGTGGATTTTCCGCCCGCCTTACAGTGGGCACGGCGTCCAATCACTTTTTCTCTGCAAAATCTGATCATCTGGGGATTGGGTTTACCCCTTGGGGTTCTGGCGTGGCTTTCTTACCTGGCGATGGGCTGGCGGATGATCCGGAAAAGGGAATGGGCTCCTCATTTGCCCCTGTGGCTTTTCACCGGGTTGTATTTTGCCTGGCAATCTTTTTCCTGGGTAAGGTCCATGCGCTACCAAATGTTGATCTATCCCGCCCTGGCGCTGTTTGCGGGTTGGGGGTTGGTTCAGATGTGGTCTGCCAGGCGTGAAATCAAGATTTTCTGGCTTCGGCTCAGACCCCAGCTGCTCCGCCTGATCGGCATTGTGCTGACGGTGATTGTGATCCTGACGACGGCCGCATATGCTTTTGCGTTTACACGGATTTACGCACAACCGCACACCCGGGTGGCTGCCAGCCGCTGGATTTATCAGAACATTCCTGGAGCGTTGACTCTCGAATTGGAAACGCCTGAAGGAAGCTTCCTGCAACCTTTGCCCTACCGGGCAGGCGACAAATTTGACTCGCAGACAGTTTATCGGCTGCCTTTCTATGGCGCAGCTGATGGATTGCTGACCATGATCAGCTTCCCGCATATCCTCGATGAAAATCAGCTTGAACCCATCAAGCAGCTGACCCTCACGGTTGTGTCGGCAGATGCACCGGAAAATATCCTGGCAACTGCTGAATTACTGGGCGAATTTCTGCCCTCCGAATCAGATTGGCGAGGTGCAGCGTATGATTTTGTGCTGGATCAGGCGGTTCCAATTAGTGAGGATGCCTTGTATTATCTCCAGCTGGAATTAATTGAAGCGCAGACCACCTTGGTGTTGAACGGTGCACCCACCCTGACATTTCTCGCTAATAATGGAATGACCTTGCGATCTCCCTTGCCCCGCATTCAACAAGGTATTCGCCAGGGCACGCCGTATCAAATGACCATCCAGCTCGTGAAAAGCGGCGTGATCACTCATCTGCACATGCCATACCTGGTTGATCAGATGGGCAAGACCGGGACACAGACCCTGACCGTTGAATTACAGCTGCCTGACCAACCCACCCGGTCGGTAACCCTGAATGAAAATTTTTTACCCGGGGAGGATATTCGTGGTAAGTCCTACACCATTGAGCTTGTCGAACCGTTTGAAGTGACCGCTGGCGAAGCGTTGATGGTGACACTGAGCACGGATACTCCCGGTGCCTGGCTAACACTGCATGCGCCTGCACCCGTGCACGAAAGCAGCTGGGATGATGCAATTCCATACCCGGTGGATGGGTTCAGCCCCTATAGTGAGACTGGCGGCATTTATCGGGGTGATCTGAACTTTGAGATGTACTGGCCGGATGACGCGAATAAATTAGCTCGCTTCGAAACCTTGCTTGATTCTGGGGACTACATCTTTATTACTTCAAACCGCCAATGGGGCACCACCACACGTGTGCCTGAACGGTATTTGCTAACAACGGCGTTTTACCGAAACCTGCTTGGCTGCCCGGATGAAAAAGAGGTGACCTGGTGTTACGCTGTGGCTGAACCCGGGATGTTTGAAGAGCGGCTCGGTTTTGAGCTTGTTCAAACCTTCCACTCCAATCCAAACATCGGACCCTTCGAATTAAATTCTCAGTTTGCTGAGGAAGCTTTTACGGTTTACGATCATCCCAAAGTGCTTATTTTCCGGAAAACCGGGGCGTACGATCCAGTAAATGTTCGGGAGATTCTGCGAGCCGTCGATTTGAGCAAGGTGGTCTATTTCACACCTGGAGATGCTGCCAGTTATCGCGGCCCTGACCCGGACCAGGTCAATGAGCCGCGGTATAACCTGTCCTTGTCAGAAGATCGCCTATCAGCACAGCGACAGGGCGGAACCTGGTCAGACTTGTTTAATGTTAACAGTGCGCTCAATACTTCGCCGTTTCTTGCTGCTGCTGCGTTATATGGTTTTGTCCTGCTCTTGGGCATTTTATGCTATCCAATTGTCCGCTTGGCACTGCCTGGCTTAGAAGATAAAGGCTATCCACTTTCCAAACTGGCAGGGCTTTTGATCCTGGCTTTTGGGGTATGGATTCTTGGATCAGCAGGTGTTGCTTTCACCTTGCAAACGATTTTGGTCGTCCTGGTTGTGATCTCCCTGGTTTCTGCGGTTTTCATCTTTCTACAGCGAAAGTCCCTCTGGGCGGAAATCCAGGCTAAATGGCAGTATTACCTGGCGGTTGAGGTGCTGGCACTGGTGGCTTTTATTGCCTTCATCCTGATCCGAATGGGAAATCCAGACCTGTGGCACCCTTATAAGGGGGGTGAGAAACCGATGGATTTCTCATACCTGAACGCCATCCTCAAAAGCACCACTTTTCCTCCCTATGATCCCTGGTTTGCTGGTGGATATATCAATTATTACTATTACGGGTTTGTGATTGCTGGCGTCCCGATCAAACTTTTAGGTATTGTGCCAGCGGTAGCCTATAATATTATTCTTCCGATCTGGTTCAGCCTCTTAGCACAGGGCGCATTCTCGGTGGGCTGGAACCTGTTCATGGGGATACCCCGCCCGCGGGCTTTGCGGGTTGGCGAGCGATCGAAGGGGCAGGCTCTCAGACTGGCATTTGTCGTGGGGGTGATCACTGTCCTTCTTCTGGCGGTGATTGGCAACCTGGGGACACTGCGCTTAATTGCAGAGGGCTACCAGCGGCTGGCTTCCGGTGGAGCATCGCTGGCGGATGCTGGCTTGGGTCAGCGGATTGCATGGACGCTGCAGGGTTTTGTGCAGTTTTTGCGCGGTGCACCGATGCCATTTTACCCGGGAGATTGGTACTGGTTTCCAAGCCGGGTGATCCCAGGAGAGGCGATTACCGAATTCCCATATTTCACTTTTATTTATGGTGATTTCCACGCACACCTGATCGCTTTTCCAATTACGGTTTTTGCGATCAGCTGGAGTCTCTCAATTGTGCTGAATAAGGCGCAATGGGGGGAGGGAAATGGTCGCCTGAAATGGGTGGGGGCGATAACCGGGTGGGTTTTAGGTGCACTTGTTATCGGCGCTTTGCGGCCAACCAACACCTGGGATTTTTATACCTATATTGTGCTGGCATCGATTGCTGTGTTTTACAGCGTGATGCGGTATTACCAGCCTAAATTGAAGATCGGGTTAAGGTGGGGGGCTTGGCTTGAAAAAGCGTGTGTAGCAATCGCCTCGGTCCTCGGCCTGGTGCTTCTTGCGACCCTCCTGTATCAACCCTTCTCCTACTGGTATGGGCAGGGGTATACCCAGGTTGAACTGTGGCGCGGTGACCGCACACCGCTCAGCTCTTACTTCACACATTGGGGCGTATTCCTGTTCATTATCACCAGCTGGATGAGCTGGGAAACTTACCACTGGATGAAAACCACACCGCAGTCGGCATTGAAACGACTTGAACCTTACCTGACGTGGATTTATGCATCTCTGGTCCTGTTCTTGCTCCTGCTGCTGGTTTTCCTGGTGATGGAGGTTGTGGTCGCTGCTGTCATCGTGCCTTTAGGTGTGTGGGTGATCCTATTGATGTTTAGGCCTGGACGATCGGATGGGATGCGCTTTTTGCTGTTCATGATTGGCACTGCCCTGACCCTTTCACTGGTTGTGGAACTGGTTTATCTGCAGGGTGATATCGGCAGGATGAATACAGTCTTCAAGTTTTATCTGCAAGCCTGGATCCTGTTTGGGCTTTCAGCGGGGGTATGCCTGGTATGGCTGGTTCAATCCATACGCTATTGGAATGATCGGCTCTCTTTTGGCTGGCAGACGATTCTGTTCTTCCTGCTCACCTCTGCCGCATTATATACAATGATGGGAACAACGGATAAGATTCATGACAGGATGACGGTGGAAGCGCCCCATACACTGGACGGGATGGCCTATATGCTTGATGCTTCCTATTATGACCTTGGTGTCGAGATGGTCCTTGCAGAAGATTATCATGCGATCAGGTGGATGCAGGAAAATATTCAGGGCTCGCCTGTGATCCTGGAGGGACAGGCTTATGAATATCGTTGGGGCAATCGCTATACGATTTACACGGGCTTGCCGGGGGTGGTGGGGTGGAATTGGCATCAGCGACAGCAGCGCGCTGTCTTGCGCAATAATGTCGTGCAGGAACGTGTGGATGCCGTTAATCAATTCTATACGACCGAGGATATTGCTTTTGTGATCAACTTCATGAAGCAGTATGACGTTAAATATATTGTTCTGGGCCAGCTTGAACGAATTTTTTATCCCGGCCCCGGGCTGGATAAGTTCGCACAATTCGAAGGCGTGCTTTGGGAAAAGGTCTATCACAGTGGACAAACGGTGATCTATAGTGTGCTGGATTGATTCTTCTGCCATCGTCATGATCGGGAATTTGACGCCCAAATCACAGTCTTTTAAGTCATGATAGGCAAGTATAATTAGCAGAGTGGTCTTAATGATGATCCGTTTTTGCTAAAACGTGATTTAATTCTGGTTGAGTCGTATCAGCTTATGAGGTGGTGAGTTATTTGGTGTCTGTACAGTCGGATGATAAATCGAGATGGCAAATCCTTTTGCTGCTTGGTGCATTCGCCCTGGCGCTGGCTATGCGTATGATCCATTTGGGGGCGATTCCACTGCGAGATATGGAAGCCCAGGCTGCACTGCAGGCATTGGCGATGGCGCGTGAAGAAAAAACGCTGTTTGGTCCTCACATGGCTGTTGTGGGGCTGACCAGTCTTGATTTCCTGATTTTTACATCCTCCAATTTCATCGCCCGGTTTTGGACTGCGTTCTTTGGATCGCTGATTGTGGTGGTGCCTTTTCTCTTTCGAAAGCAATTGGGCTGGTGGGCGGCTGCGATTACCTCTTTTGTCCTTGCGGTTGCACCTGATTTAGTTGGGCTTTCCAGGGTGATTGGTTCGCCCATTGTTGCGTTGGTTTGCTTACTGCTTGGTTTGGGATTTTTAATTCATCGAAAACCTATCCTTTCGGGAATCTTTCTGGCACTGGCATTGATGAGCGGTGTCGATTTTTGGCTTGGCGGTGTGATTCTGCTGGTCAGTTCTCTCATTGTTTCAAGATTATTTCCGCTATCAGAATTATTTTCAATTTTCCCAATTGAAAATCCGAAAGGATTTTTTACATATTTTGGCTTTTCAATGGGGCTTACGCTGCTGGTGGTTGGAACGGGATTCTTCATGGCGCCTGCAGGACTGAGCGGGATAATGTCTGGCTTGGTGGACTTCATCATTGGGTTTGGCCGTCCTTATACGGCACCCTATTTTTTGCTACCTTTGGCGATCCTGACCTATGCTGGCGCTGCGATTCCTTTGGGAATCTGGGGCTCTTTGCGCGGGATTCTAAATCAAAGCAAATTTGATCTGTTCTTGCTGGTATGGTGGCTGGTTGGCTTTATTTTGATCATGCTTTATCCAGGCAGTCGACCGGAAAATACCGTTTGGGTGACCGTACCCTTGTGGGTATTATCCGTTCGGGTGTTGTATTATGCCTGGCAGCAACCCGATGAGAACAGGCTGGTATCTGTGGGAACAGCTGTGCTGGTGGTCGTATTATCGGCGTTCATACTCCTTGCATTGCGTTCGTTGGTAAATCCTTCCATTGGACAGGATTTGAAGGAGAATTACTTAATTGCCCTGGTTGGAGGTGCTGTTTTGATCATCGCCTTTGTTCTGCTGGTCAATTTTGGCTGGTCAGAACAGGTGGCACTGGCGGGATTACTGATCGGGGTTGTGCTTGTGACATCTGCCTGGATGATCTCCACCAGTGTGAATTCGACCGGACTGAATGGTGAACGATCTGCTGAGTTGTGGTTTCCCGATGAGCCGGAATTGACGACGGTGTGGTTGACGCAATCCATCGAGCAGGTTTTGCTTTGGAACAAGACCGGGGATTCACCTGAGATGCTGGCTGTTTCGGAAATCGGCTCTCCTGGAATGCAATGGGCTTTACGTGATTATCCTGCTGTGACCTATTTGGATTTCATTCCAACCACGATTCGACCTGGCATGGTGATCACAACCGACCAGGAAAACCTGGCACTGGTGAGCGGTTATCGTGGACAGGACCTTGTTTGGTCTTCAGAAGTGTTGTGGCAAGAGATGAGCGCTTATGATTACCTTACATGGCTGGTGGTTCGTGATGCGCCGAAACTCAACGAAAATTTGATTTTTTGGGTCAGAACTGACCTGATGCCCGACAGCCAATTTGAGCTAATAAATTAAGAAGGATTGGAAAATTTACTCATGGGACAACCAACAACAATTGCGATTGATGGCCCAGCCGGCTCCGGCAAATCCACTCTGGGAAAATTGCTGGCTGAAGAGCTGGGCTACCTGTACTTTGACACCGGTGTCATGTACCGTGCAGTGACACTCGGGGCGATCAGGCGAGGGATTGACATCTCGGATGAAGTACAGATCGGTCAGCTTGCTGAAGACGTTCACATTGATGTTCAACCGCCAAGTGTTGACGACGGACGGGATAACGACATCCTGTTAGATGGCGTTGACGTGACCTGGGATATTCGGACAGATATTGTGAACCAGTATGTTTCCCCGGTCTCGGTATATGCTGCTGTAAGAGATGCAATGACGGCGCAGCAGCGGCGCATCGCCCAGGATAATAAGGTGGTCATGGTAGGGCGGGATATTGGTACGGTGGTGATGCCTGATGCAGATTTGAAGCTTTACCTGGATGCCTCGATTGAAGTACGGGCAGAGCGACGCTATCAGGAGCTTTTGGATCGTGGAGAGCCTGCAGATTATGATGCGGTATTGAAATCTTTGCAGAACAGGGATGATATTGATTCAAATCGCGAAATCGCCCCTCTGAAACCAGCCGATGATGCAGTTGTGATCCAATCAGATTGCATGGGTATTGAGCAGGTACTTGAACGAGCGAAGGAGTTGATCCGCAATGTGTGACACATTTGTCGCTTTACGAAATGCCACCTACGATGGCTCGGTGATCTTTGGGAAGAACAGTGATCGGGAACCAAACGAAGCGCATGAACTTGTCTTCATCCCGCATGCAACTCACGATGCGGGTTCAGAAGTGACATGCACCTATATCAATGTGCTGCAGGTGAGCGAGACCCATGCGGTCTTGCTCTCAAAACCCTTTTGGATTTGGGGTGCAGAAATGGGCGCCAATGAGAAGGGCGTGGTGATTGGCAATGAGGCTGTATTCACGAAGGTTCCCTATGACAAAACGCCCGGATTGATCGGGATGGATTTCTTACGCCTGGCGCTTGAAAGAGCTTCATCGGCGGAGGAAGCCCTGCAAGTGATGATCGACTTGCTGGAAACCTATGGTCAGGGTGGGAACTGCGGGTTTACGCATCAAATGTATTATCATAACGGCTTCCTGATTGCGGATCGAGAGAGCGCATGGGTGTTTGAGACAGCGGGGAAACATTGGGCTGCTGAAAAGGTGCGGGATGTTCGATCTATCTCGAATGTGATCAGCATTGGAGCGAACTTTGATCGTGCCTCAACAGACCTGGTTTCTCACGCTATCTCTAAGGGCTGGTGCACAGACGAGTCGGATTTTGATTTCAGCCGATGTTACAGCGACTTGATCTATACAAAATTTGGTGCTGGCCAACACCGATCGTGCAGGACGGGAGAACTCTTACACGAAAACCTGGGGAAGATTGATGTCTCTCTTGCCTTTCAAATTTTGCGCGATCACGGTCCTGAGGCTGATCCACAATGGAACCCGGGCAAGAGCCTTCTTGGCGCAGAGGTTTGTATGCATGCCAGCTTTGGTCCTGTACGTGGCAGCCAGACAACGGGCTCAATGGTGTCTCATCTGGCAAAGGAAGGTGACACGCATTGGCTGACGGGGACAGCAGCACCGTGCACCTCTGTGTTCAAACCCGTGTGGTTTGATTCAGGTTTACCCGATATGGGCCCTTCACCCACGGGCACATATGATGATGCGACGATGTGGTGGCGCCATGAAAATCTGCACCGGGAAATCCTGCGAGATTATGCTGTGCGTATCACCGCGGTTCAGAAAGAGCGGGATGAACTGGAGCAAGATTTTCTGAATCGGATCGGGAGACAACAGACGCCGCTCTCAGGAGATGCCAAGCGCGAATTGACACAATTTAGCTTTGAAGCAAGTGATCAGGCTGAAAGTCAGTGGCTGGAGGCAGTCCGATCGCAAAAAATTGAAAATCGCAGACCTTTCTTTCACCATCTTGCCTGGAAAAACGCAGATAAGGCGGCAAAACGTCCGTAGAAATGGTTCATATTCCGTTTAATTCACGAAAATAGCGGCAAACTGCCTTGTGTATCGACTTGGTGATGCTATAATGAAATAAATACTATCAATATTAAAAAAATGACAGATATCATAGCACCTCTCCTACCAGAATACACACTCATTTTCCCTGACGAGCTAACGATTTGGATTGCTTGGGGTTTGTGGCTGGTTATGCTCCTTGTGGCGGCACTCCTGATGCGCGACAAGAACAGTCAAATGCATCGGCGCAAGCTGGCATGGATGGCGATCTTGAGCGTGCTGGTGCTGGTTTTTACGCCCTTTTTGGGTGTATTGCCCAAGACGACAGGCGGGATTGGGTTGGATGCCCTGCCTGTGCAGCATCTGATGTTCCTTTTTGCAATTCCGTGGATGATTGCTGCAGGAGTGGTTGGCGTTTTTCCAGCGGTGTTACTGGCGGGGGTGGCGGGTTTCTTGCTGGCTTATTTAGATACCCATCAGTTTTTTACGCCGCTTATCTTCATGACATTTGCTGTGATCTTCAGCTGGTTTGTGCGCCAGCGCTATCAGACCAAGCTGTTTCGTTGGTTGCGCTTTCCGCTTCTGGCTGCCGGGGTTAGTTTGTTGGGCACGCTGCCCCTGGTATTTCTTTCACTGGTGTTGATCAGTTCCGGGTCCCTTCCAATTCGGATCACCGCTGCGATGTCGGCTTTTCCCCAGGTCAGCATATCACTCAGCGGGATGGTTTTGATTGGCGGATTGTTTTGCGTATTTGTGAGAGCCTTTGCCCATCAGGATTGGGGAACGCATGGGGATCTGTTACCTGCACCAGGTGAGAAGTCATTGAAATTTCAGGCTTTGGCAACCTTACTTCCAATTCTGGTGACACTTCTTGCAGTCTTTTCGGTGATTATGTGGACGGCCAACCTCCATTCTGCCCGTCAGGAAACAATCGGCACATTAAAAACCACCACCCATGCTGTTGCAGGTGGGTTCACGACTTTTGTTGAAACTGGAGTGCTGGCTCTCTTGCAGGTGGCGGAGACGGCTTCTTTTGATGATACTTGGCAAATTGAGGATTTTTCCACACTGAACTTATCCTCGGTTTCCTTTTTTCCTCAGATGTTTGTGGTAGATGCAGAGGGTGATCTCCTTAATCGCGACAGCATTGCTGACCGCCCAGAGCCAGCGATTACGACAGCGATACAGGACGCCCTGCATAAAGAATCGCAGGGCGCATCATCTGTCATTGTGCCCATCTTACCTCTCGAAGAAACCCAATCCCTCAGGTACGCTTTTCTTATTCCGATTTCCGGTCCGGCTGAGGCCAAAAATGTTTTCCTGCTTGGTTTGGCAGATTTAGATGATAACCCGGCTGGCGGGGCATTAACCGAGACGGCGGAAAAGCTGAAAATGGAGGGTGGGCTGGTGCAGGTGCTTGGTGAGGATGGTAGGGTGCTGTATCATTCTGAGCGTGAGTGGATCGGTCAGGTTTACGCAAGCACGCTGTATAATACCCCGACCTACCAGGAAGTGACCATTGGCAGCACCCCAATGCTGCAGTTTATGGCACCCGTGGCTGGGCTTGATGGCTTTGTTCTATCCGCATTGCCTGAGGTGCGGCTTTTTGAGATGGCATGGGCGCAGACTCTGCCTATGGTTTTGTTTGGTGTTATGGTCATTGTGACCGTCCTTCTGGTGGTTTTGATCAGTCTTAATTCGGTTGTGAAGACAGCAGCGATGCTTAACACGGCGGCGACGAAACTGGCAGCAGGGAATTTCGACATTCAGATTTCACAGGGAAAAGCACCGGGAGAGATGGGGCAGCTACTCAGGTCCTTCAGCGCGATGATTGGCTCCTTAGCCAGCAGGGTTCAAAAACAATCCGATTTGATCTCAGCCAGCGAACAATTGGCATATCAGGATAATTTACAGGCATCGATGGCGATCCTGATGAAGACTGCATTGGCGCAAGGGGTATCTTCGATCCGTGTCGCTTTGCTCGGTCCTGATGGAGAAACTATCCCGGATTCTGAGGCGTATAGATTTGGGTTGGGACAGTATGCATCAAGCTATGCAATATTGGACCAACAGGTGCTTGCGCGTACGCACATGAACGGTACTGTCGTCCTGAGTGATAATCAGGCTGAACGCCGGTTTAACTTTGTGGAGGGATTGCCCTCTCCAGCTTCTCTGATTTCAGTGCCAGTAAACTGGCAAAACACCTTCCAGGGTGTTCTGTGGGTAACTTATCAGGACCTGAAAACGCCCAGCTCTGAGGACGTCGGGTTTTATCAGGCATTGGCAGATAAAGTAGCGATGGCTGTAATGCATGACCGTGCCATCCAGGAGACGCAATTGGTTCGTCAGCGCCTGGAAGCACTGATGCACGCATTGCCAGATGCGGTGTTGATGACCAATGAAAGCGGTGAAGTGATCTATCACAACGCGGCTGCCCAAAGGAATTTCGCACCGGACGGCATGCGAATGGTGGGTAAGCAGCTGTTTTCAATCTTGCCGGGTTTGGACGAATATGCCAGCAAACCTGAGGAATCAGTCAACCCACTTGAGATTCGCTTTGATGATGGCAGAATCTACCAGGCGATCATCAATCCTGCTTTCACGTTGAGCGGCAAGTTGTTCCAGGCATTTCTTTTTAGAGATATCACCCATCAGAGCAATGATTCACTGATAAAGAATGAATTTGTCACCACGGTCAGTCATGAACTGCGTTCTCCGCTTACATTGATCCATGGGTATGCAAAAATTTTGCGCCTGACAGGAAATTTGAACGAGCAGCAAGATGCGACCATGTTGAAAATCATTGATGGCATTGAGGAAATGAAACATTTGGTTCAAAATTTGCTGGATATTGGCAGGCTTGAGTCTGGCGCTTCACTGGATATATCGACGATTGATGCTGCGAATTTGGCGCGGAAGGTTATTTCCAGCATGGATGCCCAGGCAAAACAGAAAAACATCCAGGTGGGTTTTTCACCGCCAAATGTGCCCCTGATGATCGAGGGTGACAGCACCTTCCTGACTCAAGCCCTGAGAAATCTTGTGGAGAATGCGATCAAGTTCACAAATCTTGGCGGTGAGGTTTCAGTCAGCGTGCGGCAGAAGGATAACCAGGTGGTATTTGCGATCAAGGACAACGGGATTGGTATCGCTCCCTTGGATCAGCGATATCTTTTTGAAAAATTCCATCGGATGAGCTCCTATGGAGGTGCCGATCAGAGTGGAAGCGGTTTGGGTCTGGCGATTGTAAAATCGATTGCCGAGCGACACGGCGGACAAGTCTGGTTTGAGAGTCAGCTTGGAAAGGGAAGCACGTTCTTTTTGCAGATTCCACAGCAAAAACTTTGATTTTGATCAAAAACTGGACTTTACGGAGTCGCTGTGGTAGAATAATTCTCTTGAAAAATTTGACAAATAAGGTTTCTTTTTGTTATAATAATTGTTTGCTTGCGTCATACAAAACTACCTGAGAGATGCGATATCTCTAGGTATTTCTCGCGTTAATAACGAGAAATTGTGGTCTATTTCCATCATATTGGAGGTTCCTAGTGGAAACAAAGGGATTAAAAGCACTGCGGATCGGCCTTGCATCACCCGAAGTGATTCGCAACTGGTCTTACGGCGAGGTTCTCAAACCTGAGACGATCAACTATCGACGGCTTCGTCCTGAAAAGGACGGTTTATTTTGTGAGGCGATTTTTGGCCCCACACGTGATTATCAGTGTTATTGTGGAAAATATAAAAACCCGCGTTATAAGGGGATCATTTGTGATAAGTGCGGTGTAGAGGTTACTCGATCTGCAGTTCGACGTGAGCGAATGGGTCACATTGCCCTGGCTGCACCCGTTGCACATATCTGGTACACACGCCGCATCCCTTCGTTCCTTGGGTTGATGTTGAATATCTCGCGCAGGAATCTTGACCGTGTGCTGTATTTTGCCCAGTATATTGTTACATATGTGGATGAAGATGCGCGCCAAAAGGCATTGAAACGCCTGGAGGATGAGATCAGCCTTTCAGATCGTGAATTGGGCGAGAAAATCAACGCCCAGATTGCTGAAGTGAAGAAGAACCGGGATAAGACCCTAAAAGAACTGGATGCTCAACGCGAGGCGGTCGCTGAAAAATATGATGAGTTGATTGGCAGCCGCATTGATCCGGTGATTAAAGAGGGGCAGCGTCTGGAGAGCGAAATTCAGACCCGGATGGGAAAGAAAATTCGGAAGGCAATCACTTTTTCTGCATTGGATAGAGAAGTCCTGCTTGTGGATGTTGGCGATGAGGTGACCTCAGCCCACCTGAGCGAAGTGCAGTCAATCGTGAAGGAAATGATTGAAGACCTCGAATCCGACCTCAAAAAACAACGCGAGAGTGAAATCGAGCACTTGAAGATTGAAAAGGACGAAGTTCGGGCTGATGCAGAATTGAAGATGGAAACCCTGCGCAATGAGCTCGAAGATAAGGCTGAGGAAACTCAGACCGAATCAGCCCATTTGCGGGATGAACTTTATGAGCTGGAACCTTTCACTTTCCTGAGTGAATCGCGTTATCGCGAACTTAAATCAACCTGGGGCCAGGTTTTCCGAGCAGATATGGGCGCAGAAGCCTTTTATGATATTCTCAAACGGATTGACCTGGATGCGATGGCAGAAGAGCTGTGGGATGAAATTCGCACAACCCGCAGCAAGCAGAAACGTAAGAAAGCAACCCGGCGGCTTGGCATTATTGAAGCATTTCGCCGTTCAAATAATAAACCAGAATGGATCATTCTGACCGTATTGCCGGTGATTCCTCCAGATCTTCGTCCCATGGTGCAGTTGGATGGCGGACGTTTTGCCACTTCTGACCTGAACGACCTTTATCGACGGGTGATCAACCGCAATAACCGCCTCAAGCGCTTGCTTGAGCTGGGTGCACCGGATGTGATTGTACGCAATGAGAAACGCATGCTGCAAGAAGCGGTCGATTCGCTAATCGACAACTCTCAGCGTGGCAAGGCGCTTTCACGGCGTGGCAGGAGAGAATTGCGGTCGCTGAGCGATATGCTCAAAGGTAAGAAAGGCCGTTTCCGCCGCAACCTTTTAGGGAAGCGTGTGGACTATTCAGGCCGCTCAGTGATTGTGGTGGGTCCAAACCTGCAGTTACATCAATGCGGGCTCCCAAAGTCCATGGCTTTGGAACTTTACCGCCCGTTTGTGATCTCTCGCCTGGTGAACCAGGAATATGCTGCCAATATCAAAGGCGCGCGCCGTTTCATTGAGCGCAATCGTCCTGAGGTTTGGGAAGCCCTGGAAGAAGTGATCAAAGATCGCCCGGTACTGCTCAACCGTGCCCCCACGCTTCACCGCCTGGGTATTCAAGCTTTTGAGCCAATTTTGATTGAAGGAAGTGCTATTCAGCTGCATCCACTGGTAACCACTGCGTTCAATGCGGACTTTGATGGTGACCAGATGGCTGTCCATGTTCCCCTGTCGGATAAAGCTGTGACAGAGGCACGTGAGCTGATGTTGGCGACCAAGAATCTTTTGAAACCTGCCAATGGCGAACCCATTATCAGCCCTTCAAAGGACATGGTGTTGGGCGTTTACTACCTGACAATGGAAGTGGATCAAGCTCACAAGGGCGATGGTCGCATTTTCTCAGACATTGATGAGGTTGTGATGGCTTATGATCTGGAGCAGGTGCATGTGCATGCGCATATCAAGCTTCAGACGATGACCTATTACGACGTGAATCACGTTCGCCTGGAAGAACCCGAAAAACGCGTGATTGAGACCACAGTTGGTCGTGCGCTCTTCAACAACGCCCTGACGGAAAGAATGCGATTTTATAACAGCGCACTCGATAAGGGCGGCATCAGGGATTTGATTGCTGAAGTCTATGAAATTTGTGGACAGGAAGAGACCTGTTATGTTGCAGACCGGATCAAGGAAATTGGGTTCAAATATGCAACACGATCTGGCTCAACCATTGCAGTTGCCGACATTACCGTTCCGCCAAACAAGCCAGAAATTATTCAAAATGCCCTCGACTTGGTGGATTTGATCAACCGTGATTTCCGTCGCGGCTTGCTGACAGAGCAGGAACGTGACAAAGAGGTTATTCAAATATGGACGGATACAACCAACGAGGTCGCTGACGCTGTGAAAGATTACCTGGATCCCAATGGTGACCTGGTGACCATGGCGGTTTGCGGCGCCAGCAAGGGTGGGTTTAATTCCATTTCCCAGCTGGCAGGCATGCGCGGCCTGATGGCTGATCCTGCTGGACGCATTATTCCAATGCCCATTCGCTCAAACTTCCGGGAAGGGCTAACCGCCCTGGAATACTTCATCTCAACTCACGGCGCTCGTAAGGGTCTGGCAGACACCGCCTTGCGGACGGCTGACGCGGGTTATCTGACCCGGCGTTTGGTGGATGTTGCCCAGGATGTGATTGTGAATGAAGAGGATTGCGGCACCACGAATGGGATCTTTATCCACAAGGATGAGGATATTGCTGGACAGAGCTTTGCAGAGAGAATTTTCGGCCGTGTGCTTGTTGAGCGTGTGATTGCACCGGATACCGGTGAAATTGTATTTGAAGTAGATGATTTGCTCACCCACGATCGGGTGAAAAAGGTGATCAGCCTTGGCATTCCAAGCGTAAAGGTTCGCTCTCCATTGACCTGTGAGATGGTGCATGGTATTTGTGCCAAATGTTATGGTGTGGATCTTGGCCGTGGTGATATGGTCAAACTGGGCGCAACTGTGGGCATCATTGCGGCACAATCCATTGGAGAACCCGGCACCCAGCTGACCCTACGCACCTTCCACACCGGTGGTGTTGCAGCAGGCGGCGATATCACGACCGGTCTCCCCCGTGTGGAAGAGCTCTTTGAGGCTCGTAAAGCACCTAAGGGTGAGGCGATCATTTCCCGCATTGCTGGGATTGCAAGCGTGATCTTCTCTGAAAAATATGCCGACCAGCGGATTGTTCAGGTTGAACAGAGCGAAATAGTTTCGGATGCTTATGAAATTCCCGAAGACTGGAAGATTGAAGTCCAGGAAGAAGATGAGGTCGAAAACGGCGCCACCCTGGCTTCACAGGATGAGGCAATTATTAAGGCGCAGCACAGCGGCCGGGTGCGAATTGAAGACAATACCGTAATTGTTTCTTACGAAGTGAAGGAATCGGAAGAATATGAAATTCCGACGACTTCACGCCTGATTGTGAGCGAAGGTGATAAGGTTGAGGCTGGACAGCCATTGACCGAAGGCTCGCTGAACCCGCACACCATTTTGCGGATCAATGGGCGTGACGCCTGTCAACATTACCTGATGAAAGAAATTCAACAGGTGTATCGCACACAGGGTCAGGATATCAATGACAAACACTTTGAAGTAATCATCAACAAGATGCTCGGCAAGGTGCAGATCATCCGCCCTGGCGATTCCCATTACCTGCCGCAGGATCTGGTGAACCGGTTAGAGATTCGCCGTGTGAACGAACAGCTGGTTGCCGAAGGCAAGCGGCCTGCCCGTTACATTGAGATTTTGCTTGGCGTGACAAAAGCGGCATTGGAAACAGATTCCTTCCTTTCGGCTTCATCATTTCAGCACACCATCAAGGTGCTCTCCGCCGCAGCAGTTGCCTCTCGATCGGATCCACTGATTGGTCTGAAAGAAAACATTATGATCGGTAAGCTGATTCCTGCCGGCACCGGCTTTGAGCCGGGGCAGTTCTCTGCAGAAACACCTGGAGGTGCGCTGACCGAAGCACAGCTGGAAGGGCGTGTACTTAATCTGTTTGGCAATGACAAAGACACCCTGGACATTTCTGCTGATCTTGAGGATCTGGACGATTTTGAAGACGACATCATCGATTTGGATGATGACGAGGATGAAGACATGATCGACCTTTTGGACGGCATCGATGAGGATGAGGAAGATGATGACGACCAGGATGATGACAGTGATTTTGATGATTAATCGTCGAATTTAAAAGAATATATTCACAAAATCCCGAGGCGACCCCTCGGGATTTGTGATATAATGAAACAAATGTTCTTGTTGGAGATTCTTGACGCCTGTCAATTTAGAACATAAGATTGTGCAGGAGGAGTGATTATGAATTTAGGTACGGTACGATCCGTTAACATCAATGATGAAATGCAGCAATCCTACCTGGATTATGCAATGAGCGTAATTGTCGCAAGAGCGCTTCCTGACGCGCGCGATGGGCTGAAACCTGTACAGCGCAGGATTCTCTATGCCATGTACGATATGGGTTTACGCCCCAACTCACCACATAAAAAATCAGCCAGAATTGTCGGTGAGGTGCTGGGCAAATATCATCCGCATGGCGATATGGCTGTTTATGATGCCATGGCGCGTCTTGCTCAGGATTTTTCGCAGCGCTATATGCTGGTTGAAGGCCAGGGCAACTTTGGCAGTGTAGACGGGGACCCTCCAGCAGCCATGCGCTATACCGAGGCAAAATTAACCGAAATTTCGATGGACATCATCCAGCAGCTGGGGATGGATACGGTTGATTTCGTTGAAAATTTTGATGGATCGCTTGAGGAGCCGGATGTTCTCCCTTCAGCAGTTCCCAATTTATTAATTAATGGGGCATCGGGCATTGCTGTGGCAATGGCAACCAATATTCCACCTCATAACCTGGGAGAAGTCGTGGATGCCCTGGTGATGATGCTGGAAAACTGGTCAAAAATTGATGATATCAGTGTTAGCGATTTGATGAAGCACATCAAAGGTCCTGACTTCCCAACGGGCGGTTTGATTATTACTGATGATCGAACTGAAACACTGGCGCAATCCTACGGCAGTGGAAAGGGTCGTGTCATCATGCGTGCCCGGGTGCGGTTGGAAGAGATGAGCCGGGGACGCCAGCGCATTATCGTTACCGAATTGCCGTATATGACCAACAAGGCATCGCTGATTGAGAAAATCGCCGAATTTGTTCGGGACGGGCAGCTGGACGGCGTCAGTGATTTGCGTGATGAATCTGATCGGCACGGGATGCGGATCGTGATTGAGCTGACCAAATCGGCAGACCCAGACCCGATCCTCAAGAAACTTTACAAACGAACCACGATGCAGGCAACCTTTGGCATCAACATGCTGGCATTGGTCAAAGGTGAGCCTCACAAGTTGACTTTGAAGCAAGCCTTGAAGGTGTTTATTGACCATCGCCTGGAGGTTGTCAGGCGAAGATCAGAGTATGAACTGAAAAAATCAGAAGAAAGACAGCATATTCTGAAGGCATACCTGGTCGCTTTGGGTAATTTGGATGAGGTCATTGATACGATCCGAAGGTCACAACGGGTGGAGACAGCAAAAACGAACCTGATGCGCAGATTCAATATGGATGAAATTCAGGCACAGGCAATTCTCGATATGCCCCTTCGGCGGCTGGCTGGGCTTGAACGGAAGAAGATTGAGGATGAATACAAAGAAGTTTCCCGGCGGATCAGGGAATTAAAAGGTTTGCTGCGCTCACCAAAGATGATGCGAGAGGTTGTGATTGAGGAATTGAAGGTTGTCAAAGAAAAATATGCTGATCCGAGGCGCACCCAGATCATTCAGATGAATGAGGGTGAGACTTCTCTGGATCTGCTCACCACGACTGACGTGATGCCAGAGGAAGTTGTGTGGGTGGCGATATCTGCAGACAACCATATCGCCAGAACAGATAATGATAAAAGCTTCCGTCAGTGGGGTGTGAACGCTCCTGCTCTGATATTACGGACAACGACGCACCAAACCGTCTATGTGGTTGCTGATAATGGCGAGTCAGTGGCTTTGTCTGTGCATGCCATTCCGGTTGCCGATGAGCCGGAAAAGGGACCTGCGCTTTCAGCCGTTGCCCCCCTGAGCGCAGATCGTCAGCCGAGATTCATCTTCTCAATTCCACCAGGATCAACCGAAGAGGATGGTTTTATTACCAGTGTTTCACGGCAGGGCATGGTTAAAAAATCGCTGATCAGTGATCTTCCAGGTCCGTCCGCTCAATCCTTTACCTTAACCAAGATCAATAAGGATGATTCACTTCTGACGCTCGTTTTTACTACTGGCAAGGATGATATTATCCTGGCGACAAGAGATGGGATGGGAATTCGCTTCAGTGAAGATGATGTGCGCCCGATGGGTTTAGTTGCGGCAGGTGTAAATGGGATTAAGCTGCGCGACAGAGATGAAGTGAGCGGTGCGGGCGTGGTTTCGAAGCGCGGCGAGATTCTTCTGGTGACGAACCGGGGCATGGGTAAACGGATTGATCCATCGTTATTCCCCGTCCAGGGGCGCTATGGATATGGCGTCATTGCGTGGAAGCTGCCTGATAATGAGAAAGTGATTGGCATGATGGTGGGTTTGCTCACACACAACGGCGTCCTGCATTTCAAAAGCGCTGCGAGCAGGTTGGTACGTGTGACTGATGCCCCCAGCTGCAACAGGACTCAGAAGGGCAGCCGAATTATCGATGTCAAGAAGGATGATGAAATCTTAGAGATGACCATTCCTTTGGACATGGTCGATATTGTGGACTAGCGCAATCAGGAACCTTTTTGGTTCTGGTTGATGAACGAATAGTGATATCTGATCTTTTTATCCATCAAGCCAATGGTATCCTGTCCTCTTTGCAGGATGCCATTGTTTTTAACCCGTTCCCATTGAAAGTTGTGGATTTTACTCACCCGAGAATGACTGACCAATCTGAATTTTTCCTGTGGACTGTCATTGATCAGTGAAACAACCCAATCCTGGATCGCTTTTTTACCCTGAACAGCACCTTCGGGGCGGATATGGACGGCATTATCAGCGTACAGGTTCATTACGGTTTCGGGATCACGGCTGTTGAGCGCAGCAATGTAGCTTTCGGGGAAGCTGGCTTGCTGTTGGGGTTCGTCATATTGATAATCGCGCACCAGGTTCCAATAATCTGGCATATACCGTCTGCACCCCTCCCAGTACCAGAAATTAACTGCCGTCAGGTTGAGTTTTTTCGCAGCTTCCATAAACTTGATCACATCTTCTTTTTGGGGCACCCAGCCATCCTGTTTAAAGGTTGGCCCAGTCGGGATGATCGGCCTGAAGGGACGGATATTTCGAAATTCGTTGACGCTGCGCTGTAATTGTTCATCTGCATTGTTGTGGGAGAGAACCCAGTAAATTTGCGGCATATTGTAATCGCAACGATCGAGGAAATTTACCCAGGGCAGATTGCGATGGTAGGTTGGATAACGGTATGAGCTGAGCGCGAGGGGCATGCTGCCCAGGTTGTTCCGGAGGATGTTCATGTAACGGCTGGCGGCTGGCGCTTTTGCGATTGAGGAATACTCTTTTTCTGCGTTTATGACAAAACCGTTGATGCCCAGGTCGAGGGCGCGTGAGACAGCAATTTCTGCTTCCTGGTCAGGGTAGTCGCCATAGACATATTGCCAACCCCAGACAGCGACATTTTGGCGCTGAAGTTTTTGAATGGTTGGACGCGCGTAATCAAACCCGTTGTCCAGATCGATGTTATACGGGAAGGCGCCATCAGCAATTTTAATCAGCACATGGGATAAATTGGCTTCTTTCGCCAGGGCGGTGATGCGATCCGGGTCGCCATTTTCACAGTGCTTTAACTGCCAGATATAATACCCTTTTCCAGTTAGCGTCATAATTCACATCCTTATGTGTTGTCCTGTTCTAAACCAGCCAGCCCCAGGTCAGCAGCGATTAAATTCATTGCGGCGATCACATTGTCGACATGTTCCCATAAGTCGATTCCCAGCTCCTTTGCACCCAGTTCCATTTCTTCACGATCTGCCCCTGCTGCGAAGGATTTATCCTTCCACTTCTTCTTCACTGATTTTGATTTTAGATCATAGAGCGCTTTGGAAGGACGGACAAGCGCAATAGCTGTGATCAAACCGGTGACCTCGTCGCATGCAAAGAGTGCTCTTTCCATCAAGGTTTCACGTTTGATCCCGGTGTGGGTGGCATGACTGAGCACAGCATGGATGATGTCTTCCGGTACATGACGTTCTCGCAGGATTGGTTCGCCTGCTGTGGGATGCTCTTCCATGGTGGGATGAATTTCCCAGTCAAAATCGTGCAGCAAACCTGCAACCGCCCATCTTTCTTCGTCCTCACCAAATTTCCTGGCGTAAAATCGCATGGCAGCTTCTACGGCAAGCATATGATTGATGAGATTTGGGTTTTTGACGTATTGATTGACAATGGCTAAGGCTTCATCTCTGTTCATTATCACCTGTTCCTTCTTATGCAATATTGGTGCCACTTTAGTAATTAATTTTTAGAAGTTTTGAATTTGGGATTTTATTGCGGGAAAATGGGTTCATAGTTACCCAGAATGGGTTCAGGATGCGCAATGTAGACATCCCAGCAGGCGTAGACGGAAGCGAGCACTTCGCGTGCCCACCAAAAGGCGTAACTGCTGAGCCGGTAATAACCTTCATCAGCCGGCACGCCATCTGATTCGATTTCAAATGCGTTACAGAGGAATAGGGCTCTTGGCAGGTGATACGCCTGGGTGACAACTACCAGATGATCGAGGCCAAAGATGGCTTTTGCACGGTAACAGCTGTCATAGGTGCGCCGCCCTGCAAAATCAACGACGATGTCTTCCTCAGGAACGCCCAAAGACAGGGCAAAATCACGCATTGCGCCGGGTTCATCGTAAAATTCGGTGCTGTTATCGCCGCTCATCAGGATCTTTTGAACTTTTCCTGCAAAATAGAGATCCGTCGCTGTGCGGACCCGGTCGCGCAGCACCAGCCCTGGGGTGCCATCGCGATTGAGCCCAGCCCCCAGCACCAGTGCAACCGGGGCGGACGGGACAGTCTCGGGCAAATAAGTGCGCCGAGCTGATGAAAGCAGCATTCCAACCCGTAAAAAGCCGGTCAAGAAAAAGATGGCTAAGGTCAGGTAGACCAGGCTGTGAAAAATCACATTGAAAGTTTTCTTTAGTGTTTTCATTGGAAGCGATTACTGGAGTGTGATGCCTTCGAGGTCTAGTTCAAGCGGTGCAATGGCTGAGCGTAAGGGATTGTAGAAAGAGTCGTCCACAGCTTTGATCGCCGAAACATCATATGCCAGCGCTGTGCTGATGAGGGTCAGGGTTTCTGGCTCTGCCGATAATTTTAAAATGGACTCTTCAATCCGATATCGCATGGGCAGGGGGATTGAAGGAGATGAGGAAAGATTGGTGTTCGGAATTATGCCTTCGGATTGCCAGATCGTGACGATCTGCGATTGGGCATCCGGCAGGTTTTGCACAATGTCGCTGGCATTGAGCGGATCTCCGATCAGTGCATAGCTGACGCCGAAATCACATATCCCCTGGATATACAGGGCACGGATAGTTGCATTATAGCTATAGGTAAAAACGGGGTCAAGCGTTGGTGTGCTGGTATTTGCCAGCAGCCCCATGGGGATATAAAAACCCGGTAATGAATTGGGGCTGATGAAACAGGGTCGCGTGCCAGAGAATTGTTGCAATGCCGGGAGAAATTCACCCACAGCCTGCTGTGTGGATGGATCAAAATAAGCCGTAAAGCCGCGATTGACGTTCGCAAGAA
Organism: Anaerolineaceae bacterium UBA6086; assembly: GCA_002436005.1. Lineage (GTDB taxonomy): Bacteria > Chloroflexota > Anaerolineae > Anaerolineales > Anaerolineaceae > Brevifilum. Next base: position 83,157 of record DIXG01000061.1, read on the forward strand.
ATTGCACGCCGTAAGCGTAGACACCAAGATGATTGGTCATCAGGAAGGCCTCTGCAGCCCCAAGACTGTTGAGATAAAGATATTCAAAGGGAGACAGCCAGAAGAGATCGACATCACGATTAATGGCGGCTGACTCCAGGCTGATAAAATCCGGGAAGATCGCATTTTCGACCGCATAACCGGTGTCCTGTGCCAATAAAAAGGCGATGTCTTCTGATGCTTCAATCGCTGCGCTGTCTTCTGGCTTCAGCACAAACCCGATCTTGATGGGGTTGCCTTCGCTTCCTAAGGTAGGCAGGGTTGGCGTGGAAGTAGGCCTTGGAGTCAGGGTGGGGGGTGCAACAGTCTGAGTGATCGGGATAAGTGTGGATGTTGCTGTTGGGATTGGGGTTGATGGCGGTGGTGCGCAGGATGCTAATACACCTGCTATCAGGAAAACCACCAGCAGGTAGCGCCATTTATTGGAGGATTGAAGATGAGAATATTTCATTGGCTGTCTAAATTCTTTCCGTCCAAGAGGGGTGTGAATACTTGCTTTCTATCAATTGATTGGCACGCGACATCTCTTGATTGGTGAGCTCACCAGGCTCGAGATCCAGGTTTAACACCTGGCTGAAGGCAGATTGAAAAGCAGTGGCAGCATCCGCCCAGTTGGGGGCGTGCCCCAGTTCTCGCTCAACTGTGGTGGCGTGCGCCAGCAGCCTTGTTTTTGCCTGCTCTCTTTCCTGTTCATTTGCAAACGATAATACACTGACAATGCGGGTCAGGTCGCCCTGTAAGGGGAGCGCGCCGTGCTGCAGCACGCCCTCATTTCGTCGAGCCTGTGCAGAGCCAATTAGCTTTAAGCCGCTGACAGTGATTTCGTAATTTGATGGAACCTCAAAACAGACGGGATTGGGTTTACCTGGTGTGTTTCCTGTGCTTTTCTCATTGGCTTCCGGATCGAGCCCCAGAAGGCGCAAGACCTGAAGCAAGGCTTGTGAAAGCCGCAAATAACTTTCAAGCACGCCGCCTTTGACGCGTGGTTCGTTTTGAGGTGCAATGACTGCATAGGTCAATTCATCTGTATGGAGAATTGCCCTTCCACCTGTGGGTCTGCGGACGAGATCCCACCTGCGAGCTTCAAGTGCGGGCAGATCGACTTCCGCAAAGGGCTGCGCTAAACCCAGGGACAGACAGGCTGGCTCCCATGCATACAGTCTCAAGGTCGGCAGCGCGTCCTGTTTGATGACGGACTCAAGGATAGCTTCATCAACCGCCATATTCCATGCGCCTTTTGAGGGTTCGTGTTCGATGATACGCCAGGTTGTTTTTTTATATTCCATCAAGTACATCTACCTTTTCGATCGCCTGCCTTATTTTATACCATTTCAGCGCTTTGCTGTGAATAAGCGCGAGGGATCGACTTTGCAACTATTTTTTACTTTTCACGTATACTGAATGAAAGGAGTGTTAACATGTCTGAACCCAAACGATTATACCGAATTCCAGGTGAGGGGAAGATTGGGGGCGTGTGTGCTGGATTGGCAGAATATTTTTCTGTTGACCCCACGATCGTCCGATTAATATTTGTATTGCTTTTACTAACAGGCTCGGCGGGCTTTTGGATTTATGTGATCATGTGGCTGATTGTGCCGGTAAAGCCCGTTTAAGTCCTGTCTTTCACCTGAAATTCGGAAATTTTGCCCCAAAAATGCGTCCGCCAGGGCGCGTTTTGGTTTGATTACGAAGATGGATGTAGTATAATTCTTCTTGGAGGTAAAATGCCGACAAATCCGACCAGAGATAGAATAAATCCCGAAAAGATGGATACCACACCGCTTCGCCGCCCAAGCTGGATCAAGGTGCGGGCTCCCAGCGGTGATAATTACGAAAACCTGCAGCATCTGATGCGCAGCAAAGCTCTGCATACCGTTTGTGAAGAGGCAGGGTGCCCTAATATGGGGGAGTGTTGGGGCAGCGGCACGGCGACATTTTTAATGTTGGGCGATGTTTGCACCCGGACCTGTGGTTTTTGCGATGTGAAACACGGTCGCCCTGAAGCGCTGGATTGGCATGAACCTGAGCGTGTTGCACAGGCTGTGAAGAGCATGAACTTGCAGCATGCGGTCATCACCAGTGTGAACCGGGATGAACGCCGTGATGGCGGTGCGCCGATCTTTGCCATGGTGATCCGTAGAATTCGCCAGCTATTGCCCGGCTGTTCTGTTGAAGTGCTAATCCCGGACTTCAAAGGCAGCATTGAAGCCCTGCGAATTGTGATGGCTGCTCGACCGGAAATTTTAAACCATAATGTGGAAACTGTCCCACGACTTTTTAAGCAGGTTCAGCCCCAGGATCATTATGAATGGTCTGAGAAGATCTTATCCCATGCCCGCAAACTGGATCCAGACATCTTAACAAAATCTGGCATTATGGTCGGTCTGGGTGAGACCTTTGAAGAGGTTCAGGAGACCATGCGCGATTTGAGGGCTTGGGGCGTGGATATCCTGACCATTGGTCAATATTTGCAACCAAGCCGAAAGCATCTGCCTATCAGCCGATATTATGAACCCAGTGAGTTTGAAGCGCTGCACGACTTTGGTATGGCATTGGGTTTCAAATGGGTAGAAAGCTCTCCCCTGGTTCGATCTTCATACCACGCTGGCGAACAGGTACGAGCTCTCTCCGCTGTACATCGAAAGCTTTACCATCCTGATTAGGCATGCTTACAAACTATTTTGAATTTGAATCGCCCTGAAGATCGGGGCGATTTTCATTATCGGGATGATTAGATTGAAATTATGTCTTGAGAAGTATGTTAAAATTACAGCATCATGAAAAGGAGAGTGAACTGTGGATATCAAAAACATTAAGATTCAAAAGCCTGAAAACGTGAATTTTATTCTTGGACAATCTCACTTCATCAAGACGGTTGAAGACCTTCATGAGACCCTCGTTACAACTGTGCCGGGGATCAAGTTTGGACTGGCATTTTGCGAAGCCTCTGGCAAGTGCCTGGTACGGTGGAGCGGCACGGATGATGCGATGGTGGAGCTGGCTAAAGAAAACGCAAAGGATATCGCTGCAGGTCATTCTTTTATAATTTTCTTGGCGGAGGGTTACTATCCCATCAATGTCCTCAACCAAATTAAATCTGTTCCTGAAGTTTGCCGAATCTTCTGCGCCACTGCCAACACGACGAATGTGCTTGTGATTGATGTGGGCGATGGACGTGCGATTCTTGGCGTTGCGGATGGCGAAAGGCCAAAGGGCGTTGAAGGCGAAGAGGACATCGTCTGGCGCAAGGATTTTTTACGGATGATTGGGTACAAGAAATAATCCATGACAACCTTCGAAATTGATTTCGAGCCCATTGGAAAACGGGTGGTTGCCAACCGTGAAATGAGTTTGCTGACTGCTGCGCAAGAAGCAGGCATTGCGATCACGGCGGTTTGCGGGGGTGTGGGTATTTGCCAGGACTGCAAAATTCGCTGCCTTTCAGGTCAATTTTCGGACATTCAAAATAAGGAAAGAGACACTTTTTCTGCTCAGGAATTGGCAGAGGGGTGGCGTTTGGCATGCCAGACCTATCCACAAAGCAATGGCAAGATTGAAATTCCGCCCGAATCCATGTCCACCGCTCAACGCCTTCAGATCGAGGGTCTGATTCGGGATGTCGCTGTGGCGCCCGAAATAAAAGCCAGTGATTTTACACTCTCCCCACCCAATCTAACGGATTTGCGTGCCGATTGGGAGCGTTTTGTTGAGGACTCCGGGCTGAAGCTTGACGAAGGTCAAGGGATTGCATTGCCCGTTCTGCGGCAGTTTTCTGAAAAAATGCGTCAGCAAAATTGGAAGGGCCGTGTCATTTTCCGTGAGGGCGTGGGCATTATCGGCTTTTTGCCTGTTGAGTCAGCGTACTTTGGCGTGGCAGTGGACATTGGAACGACAAAGATGGCAGCGTTCCTGGTGAACCTTGAATCAGGCCATACCGAAGCCAAAATCGGTGCGATGAATCCCCAGATTGCTTATGGCGAGGATGTTGTCAGCCGAATCGCATATGCCAATCAGGGAGATACTCAGCATAAGACCTTGCAAATCAAGTTGGTGGAAACCCTGAACCGGATGATTTCTGACCTGGTCGGTCAGGTTGGCATTAAGCCAGACCAGGTGGTTGATTTTGTTGTAGTGGGTAATACCGCCATCCATCACCTTTTTGCCCGGCTTCCGGTGAGGCAGTTAGGGCAGGCGCCCTATGTACCAGCAGTTCGGCGAGCGTTGCGTTTTTCTGCCCAGGAGGTTGGATTGGTGGGTGCTCCCGGGGCTTGGGTGTATCTGCCGCCCAATATCGCCGGGTATGTGGGCGCTGATCATGTTGCCATGCTGCTGGCAGCGGATTTAAATCATAATCAGAGCACATCTCTTGCGATGGATATTGGCACCAATACGGAAATCACGCTTTCAAAAGAGGGTCACCTGATGAGCTGTTCGTGTGCATCGGGGCCAGCCTTTGAAGGAGCTCATATTCACGCCGGGATGCGGGCTGTTCCAGGGGCAATTGAACGGGCACAGTTTTATGATGGTGATTGGCATATCTCGACCGTTGCGGATCAGCCGCCAATTGGGATTTGTGGGTCAGGGATCTTAGATGTGGTCGCTGAGCTGCTGGACTCAGGGCAAATTGATTCGACTGGGCGATTTACGGATGCGGCCCTCAGGTTGGTCGATCATCCCAAAGGCGGGGTGATCATTTTGGTTCCGGCTGCACTATCAGGCAATGGCAATGACATCCTGGTTACCCGTTCCGATATCCGTGAGATTCAGCTTGCCAAAGCCGCCATCAGGGCGGGTGTGGAAGCCTTATTGCGCGAGTCTGGCATTGAAGCCGAGGAGATCAGCCGCTTTATTATTGCTGGCGCTTTTGGTACCTATCTGCATTTGGATAGCGCGATCAAAATTGGCATGTTCCCAAACCTGGCACGCGAGCGATTTTCTCAAATTGGGAACGCTGCCGGTGCTGGGGCACAGCAGATGTTGATCTCATCACAGAGCCGGGTGGAGGCTGAGGCTGTCCTCAGCAAAATGGACTATCTCGAATTAACCACGAACCCCGAATTTTCAGATTCCTATATTGATGCGATGGGATTTTAGAAGGAAAACAAGGAGATTTGATGGAGACTTTGGAGGCTATTTTTACCCGTCGAAGCGTGAGAAATTTTTTACCGGATCCTGTTTCACAGGCGGATCTACATGATCTCTTGAGGGCAGGGATGCAGGCACCATCAGCTAAAAATGAACAACCGTGGCATTTTGTTGTGATTGATGACCCGGATCTTCTGCACACCATTCCAGAGTTTCATCCTTATGCAAAAATGCTATTTGAAGCGCCCCTGGCGATCCTGGTTTGCAGTGATCGTAAGCTGGAAACGAAGCGTGCCAGCTGGCTGCAGGATTGCTCAGCCGCAACCCAAAATATCCTTTTGGCAGCCCATGCCAAGCAGCTGGGTGCGGTTTGGTTGGGGATTTTCCCTGATTCTGATCGTGTATTTGGGATGCAAAGCCTTTTGGGCTTACCGCAAGATGTGCGACCAGTGGCACTGGTCGCCGTTGGGTATCCCGCTGATAAACCTGAACCGGTCGATCGTTTTCTGGAGGAACGGGTTCATCACAACCGCTGGTGAGTGTGCCTGAAAAGAGCCTGATTCAGCCCAGATATTCGGATAGGTAAGGCATCATTGCCAGTAAGGCTTTTGCCCGATGGCTGATCCTGTTTTTAACATCCTCAGGCAGTTCTGCCATAGTGGAACCGTATTCTGGGAGCAAAAACATTCGGTCATAGCCAAATCCACCCAAACCTCTTTCTTCGGCAATGATGACACCCTCGCATTGCCCAGCCGTTTCGATGATCTCACCATTTGGCAGAACCAGAATAGCTGCACAGTGAAAGCGTGCTGTCCAGGGTTGCGGGATGTTTTGCAGCTGATCACGCAGATAAGCACGGCGGTCGGCATCGGTTGCGTCCTTCAAAGGGGAGAACCTGGCAGAATAAATACCCGGAGCGCCATCCAGTGCATCCACCTCCAGACCGGAATCATCCGCCAGCGAAGGAATCCCCGTGGCTTTGAGATATGCTTCAGCTTTGATTCTGGCGTTCTGTGCATAGGTTTTCCCCATCTCTTTAACCTGCAGCGATTGGGATAATTTTATATCTGAAATTAATCGAACCTTGAGAGAGGAGAGAATGGCTTCAATTTCCCTGATTTTTCCGGGATTTCCGGTAGCAATGAGCAGGCTGTTGGACAAAGGTATGCTCCTTAATTAGATTTAATTTACCCAAATAATGTTTGACGGTCGAATTTCGGCATGTTATAATATTGCCCAAGCTTCATTTTACCCAATAGTCAGATAGAAGAAATCATTGTGACCAACAGTAACAACCCATTGCGACTGAATATTGGATACTTTTACAACAAGCCGATTGGATACAGTCGCGATATTCCCATTAATTTTGACCAAATTACAATAGAAGAGCTCACCGTTGAGTCGTTAACGAGTGAGGTGCGTATATCCAGAACACGCGAGGGTTTGCTGCTGCAGGTGGCGGCGACTGCAGAGGTGAGGACTCATTGTTCACGTTGTTTGGAGCAGTTTTTCCTACCCGTCAATACTGAATTTGAGGAATTGTTTCAGTTTCCATCCAGGCAGAGGGAGGAGACTGATTTGATTCTCCCGATGGATGGTTACCTTGATCTCGGTCCGCTTTACAGAGAAGCCCTGATCCTGGGATTGCCGATCAAACGATTGTGCAAACCCGATTGCAAGGGGTTGTGTGTTGAATGTGGTGCAAACTTGAATCTCACGACTTGTGAGCATCATCAAAACGAAGTTTCCGGTTCTGAGCAGGTGCAGGGCGGAGTGACAGTTTAGTTCGTTTATTATCCGAGAAGTCCTGATATCGCTAATAAACATACTGGCTGCCGGGAGAAGTATCCATGGTCACTGACCATCAGCCAAATCCCATTGAAAAAGCACTGGACAAGCTGTTAAGGCGCGCTGATTTTAAAGGGTATTTGACGATCGAAGACCTGATGGAAGCTTTTCCGGAGGTTGAGGAGCTCAAGAATTTTCGCGCCATCATTGTCCGATTACGAAAAGAGGGGGTTGAAATTTTGGATCGTGACCGTACTGGTGTTGATGTCAGTGTTGACGATGTTTTTTCTCGGGAGGACTTAAAAGAGACCGCCAAGAAAAAGTCGGGTCTGGATGTGGTGAGTACGGATGACACCGTGGGGCTTTACCTGAAGGAAATGTCCCAGGTGCCGCTGCTTTCCAAGCAGGAAGAGCAGCGGCTGGCGAAAAGTATTGAAGCAGGGAGAGCTGCCCGACTGCAGCTGATTAATGCTGACCCAAATCAATCGCCCGACCAGCGGGGTGATCTGACAGCTATGGTCAAGACAGGAGAGCAAGCCTGGGAGCACCTGGTCAAAGCCAACACCCGTTTGGTGGTGAGCGTCGCTAAAAAATACATGGGAAGGGGTGTGCCCTTTTTAGATCTGATCCAGGAAGGAAATCTGGGCTTGATCAAGGCAGTTGAAAAATTTGACTATTCACGCGGCTTTCGTTTTTCAACCTATGCAACCTGGTGGATCAGGCAGTCGATCACACGGTCAATCGCCGATCAAGGCCGCACGATTCGCATCCCGGTGCATATGATTGATCGCATCCGTGAGCTCTATAAGGTCAGCCATGATTTGGAGCAAAAATTGGGCAGGAAACCCCTGGCAAGTGAGATTGCACAGGCAATGGCGCTGGACATTCCCAAGGTGCAGTGGATGATTCGCATCTCCTGGCTGCCAATATCGCTTGAAACGCCAGTTGGGGACGAGGAAGATTCTGAACTCGAGATGTTTATAGAGGACGAGGTGACGCCCACACCTGTTGAAGTAACCCAACAATCAATGCTCACCGATAAAATCAACGAGGTATTGAACACGCTTTCGCCAAGAGAGGCGCGCATCATCAGATTACGCTTCGGATTAGGGTATCCCCGAGCGTACACATTAGAAGAGGTGGGTGAAAAATTTGGTCTGACCCGGGAGCGAATTCGGCAGATTGAAGGTAAGGCACTACGGCAACTCCGCCACCCTCACAAGGCGCGGCAGTTGAAAGAATATCTATGATATTGTATAATGGAGCAACGATGAAAAGGTTAGTGATTACCATGCGCATGCCGGGTCTGGAGAGGTTGTGCTTGCCAGAAACATAACCTGTGAAGTGGTGCGTCACTTCAAGAGATCCGGCTGGCTGAGGCCAGCTTTTTTGTTGTCATTGTTATGTTGATTGAGATAAGATAAAGTCATTATTTACCTGGATAGAGGTGTTTTATGTCAGAACCCGTTTTAATTGCTGTTGCCTGGCCTTATGCCAGCGCAAAAATCCATGTCGGGAATCTTACCGGGGCTTATCTGCCAGCGGACATCCTGGCGCGATATCACCGCTTGCGCGGCAGGGATGTGTTGATGGTATCCGGGTCCGATTCTCATGGGACGCCGGTCACCGTTCGGGCGGATGAAGACGGAACGACGCCCGAAGAGATCTACAAACAATTTCATGCTGAGTTTATCTTGTTGTTCCAAAAGCTCGGTCTGACCTATGATATTTTTACCAGCACGCATACCAGTAATCATTTTGATGTGGCTAAGAAGTTGTTTCTCTCTCTTAAAGAAAATGGCTATCTTTATACAGAAGATTCGCTGCAGTGGTATTCAACAGAACAGGAACGCTTCTTGCCTGATCGTTACGTGGAGGGGACCTGTTATTTTTGCGGTACACCCGGGGCGCGCAGTGACCAGTGTGACCACTGTGGGCACCTGCTGGAAGCAGAAAAGCTGATTGATCCCAAGTCTAAGATTGATAACTCATCCCCTGAACTGCGTTCCACCACCCATTACTACCTTGATCTCGAAAAATTGCAGGATCGTGTGGCAGACTTTTTGCGAGACCGACAGGACTATTGGCGTCCGAATGTGATTCGCCAGTCTCTGGGGCAGATTGAGACCGATGGGCTGCACGGACGCCCAATCACTCGCGACCTTGCCTGGGGTGTTCCTGTTCCTGTGGAAGGCTGGGAGGGGAAATGTATGTATGTGTGGTTTGAGGCGGTCATCGGTTATCTTTCGGGTGTGATTGAATGGGGTTTATTACATAATGAGCCGGACGCCTGGCGGCATTGGTGGTTGGACCCCAATTCAAAGACCTTTTACTGCATTGGCAAGGACAATATCCCCTTCCATGCCATCATCTGGCCAGCAGAATTGATTGGCGTGGGGGATTCCTTTGATGCCAAGATGAATGCTGAAGATCCCAAACCGCTGGTTCTGCCTTATGATGTGCCTGCAAATGAATTTATGAACCTGGAGGGGAAAAAGCTTTCTGGCAGTAAGAATTGGGCTGTTTGGGGATTGGATTTTCTTGAACGCTATGACCCTGACCCCATGCGCTACTACCTGACGGTGAACATGCCCGAAACGCGTGATTCAGACTGGGATTGGGAAGAGTTTTATCAGCGAAACAACAATGAGCTGGTCGCAACCTGGGGTAACCTTGCCAATCGAGTTTTATCCTTTGGCTATAAAAACTGGGATGGCAAGGTACCAGAGCCGGGTGAGCTGCGAGAGGCTGATCTTGCCTTACTGGAGGTCATCAAGGAGGGATTTAACGAGGTGGCAGAAGCGTTGGAAACGGTTAAACTGCGGGCGGCGGTTCAAGGCGCGATGCGACTGGCAGCAGAGGTGAACAAATATCTGGATACTGCCGCTCCCTGGTTTGAGATCAAGCAGGATAAGACAGAGGCTGCCAAAACGATTTACACTGCAATGCAAGCCATTGATTGGCTTAAACTTATTTTCGCACCTTTCCTGCCCCATACCAGCCAGCAGCTGCATGAGATGCTGGGTTATGAACAGCCTATCTTTGGTGAATTAACGACGCAGACGGTGGATGACGAGTTGAGCACGCACCTGGTGATGCTCTATGAACCCGGTGATTCGCTGACAGCCAAGAACGAGGATGTTTGGGTTGCTGAAAGGCTGACTCCGGGCATGCCCTTTAACCAACCCATGCCCCTGTTCAAAAAGCTGGATGCCAGCATTGTAGATGAAGAGCGTGCCCGTCTGGGTCAGTAATTCTGCAGAAGAGCAAAATGATCAACTAAAAACGCCCCAGCGGGGCGTTTTTTCTATTTGTTTAGTATTTCAGGATTACGCGAAACAATCCAACCAGGCAGGCAAATAGGTGACAAATTCAGCCATGACCGACTGGGTTTGTGCTTCAAAGAAAGCATAATCGCCATAGGCTTCACCGGAGGATTGGTCTACCAGATCAGTGACAGCACGCAGGATCAGGCAGGGGAGATGATTCCGCTTTGCAATCCAGGCAATCGCACCCGATTCCCAATCTGCCACACGCGCATTGTATTTTTCCACAAGATGCGGAATATCTTCGGAAAGGAGATCCCGATCGGCAGAAACCATTGTGCCGATGAACACTTCTTGAGGTGCGGGTTTTGGCAGCCAGGATAAATCAAAAGTGACAGAATACTTTTCGATTGCCTGGTCGGGATCAGACATTTTTTCAATGATGTCGTAGATGAGGGTTTTTTCTGCCAGAACAACATCCCCTCGATGGATATATCCGCTGAATCCGCCGCAGGTGCCCAGGTTTACGATCTTTTTAGGAGACCAGCGATCAATGGCATATTGTGTGGACCCTGCAGCAGCAACCTTGCCCCAGCCGCCATGCATGAAGACAGCCCTTTGATTTGCGATCGAAGTTCTGAAGCAATTGCCGTAGGGCGTGGGCTGGAGGTCTGCTTGGGGGAAATGGGGCAATAAGGCACGCCATTCTGCCCCCGCTGAGATCAAGATGCAAACATTTACGTTTTCTGACATGTGGTCTTATTCTCGCTTACCAAGGGTAGCCATGTAGATGACGAACATTTCTGGTGGGGTAAATCCCATCAGACTGTCCACAGTATCATCGTGATAGGCACCGATGGCGCAAATGCCGCAGTGGATGGATTCTGCTGCCAGGTGCAGATTCTGGCAGACGTGGCCGGCATCCAAATAGAGATAGCGATAGGAGCGCTCTGAATAGCGCCATACGGTCCGGTATGGGACGGCAGCCCAGATGAAGGTGACCGCGCTGGTGAGCACCTGGCGCTGTCCCAGGCAGGCTTTGGTCAATTTCGCATTAAATGTGGAATCCATTTGCAGGGCAACCAGCTTATTTTCCATAGCGGCATAGCGATACAGACCGGGTGCCAATCCCTCAACCCGGTTGATGGAGAGGTAGGTTTCAAAGGGATGGCGGCAGCCTGCAGAGGGCACAGTGCGCCAAACCACATGGCGTTTCTCATCTTCTTTCTTAATCCCCTGTGTCAGCCACAACAAATAGGATAATTCCTCCAAGGAGAGCGGGGTCTCGGCATAGCGCCGCAGTGAACGGCGCTGCTCAATTGCCTGGCGCAAGTCCATACCCCCAAGTTGGATTTCCGCCGGGTCAGGTAGATTGATGAGGGGTTTACCAGGTTCAAGGGGGATCTCATACGGTGGTTGTGGTTTGTCCAGGTTTTGATCGGGTTCATGGATGTTCGGATATTTGGTCTGTTCAACGAATTCGTAGCCGTTCTTTTCTAACATACAGTTCACTCCTTGGATTAATGCAATTTCTCAACAGATTTCCAGTATTTGCGTTTGGGGCCGTCGCCTGGTTCTGTAAATATGTCAAAATAAAACCCTTTGCTCAGCAGGAAGCGATGCGCATCGTCTTCTGTATCTGCGTTGGTGCCCGGGTGGAGCAGGATCATTCCACCGTCTTTAACCACACGCGCCATCTCTTGATATTCTTCTTCAAGAGCATCCCCAAAAACGTGTCCAGCCATCAGGATATCCGCACAATTCTCTGGCAGCGGGATCTGGGTGATCAGTCCATCCAGCGGGTAGACGTTATCAATCCCTAAAGCGGCTCGTTTCTTCCAAAGGTAGCGCCTTAGATTGGCGACAGGCTCGATGGCAAATACCGCCTTTGCCAAAGGCGCTGCGGCAAATGCCAGCCGACCTGTGCCGGCACCAACATCGAGGACAGTTTTATCCTGGAAGTCAGTCATACCCAGCAGTGAGGCATCATCCCAGGAGAGAAACGCTAACTGGTCATATTTCTCAGGTTCAAGAAGGTAAATTAACCAGTCTTGCATTGAATCCAGAACTTCAATTTCTGCTGCCCGCAGCCGGCTAGGAGTGGGGGCGGGATCAGCGAGCTCAAGACATGCCTCGATGTAGGGCGCAATTGGCGGGTAGGTCTGCCTGAGATACCACACCACCGCTGGGTAGGCTTGCAGCACGATGCCCATACTCTGGTCCGGTTCCCGCTGGCTGATATACTGCACATGCAACGGCTCTAACAAGAGCAGGGCATAAAAATCGATCCGGGAAACATCCAGCCATCCTAAGGAAGACATTGTTCTCCGCTCAGATTAAAAGCGGATGGCTAATGCGATCATCGATAGAATCATAATGAACGCGATTGCAGCCATCACAATTTGATACAGTCTTTTTGAGGTTTTTTTCTTGGGGTTATTGCTCATGTAAATTCCTTACTCCAGTTGTACTTTGATAGATTGTGCCAATTCGAGTGTGATCCCTTTGATTTCAGCGATTTCTTCGGGTTTGGCTTCCTTGATGCCATCAATTGAGCCGAATTTTTTCAATAAATCACGGCGGCGGGCAGGCCCGATGCCAGGAATCACATCCAGCCGGGATGCCAACCCCTGATTTTGTCGACGTTTGCGGTGGGCAGTGATCGCTGAGCGATGTGCCTCATCCCGAATGCGCTGAACCAGGTAAAGACCCTGGGAATGGCGGTCCAGATAAATGGATTGGTGCTCTCCAGGAACGAAGAGCTCTTCTTCTTGTTTTGCCAAACCGGCGACGGGAACGCGCGCTGTGAGGTCGAATTCCTCTAGCACTTTGATTGCTCGTGAGAGCTGTCCCTTGCCGCCATCCACCAGCAGCAGATCGGGAAGGATGGAAAAAGCCAGATCGGGTTTCTTGCCCACCTTGTTGTTCTCATCCTGTGAGGCTTGCCAACGGCGGAACCGGCGGGTGAGCACCTCTTCCATGCTGGCAAAATCATCCTGACCGATGATGGTTTTGATATTGAAGCGCCGGTAAAGCTTTTTATTCGGGACGCCTTGCTCGAACACCACCATGCTGCCCACGCTTGCCACACCCTGTGTAGTGGAGATATCGTAACACTCAATGCGGTTAGGGGGCTCAGGAAGGTCCAGGGCGACCTGCAGTTCGGTCAATGCTGTAGTCTGCCGGTTGGTATCTGCCTCCCAGCGGGTGCGGAGTGCGTTGAGCGTTTCGACCGCGTTTTCAGCAGCCATTTCAACTAGCTCGCGGTTAACATCGCCATGGGGGACTGTGATCTTCACTTTGTCTCCGGGCTTGCGGCTGTTGAGCCATTGACCGATAATCTGTGCTTCAGCCAGTTCGTGGGGCAGCAGCACCTGGTCGGGGACAAAGGCAGCCTGGTCATAGAATTGTTTGACAAACTCACTCAGCACCTCGTCGTCATTTTCCTCTTCTGTGCCTTCCAGCACGAAGTATTCACGTCCGATGAGTTTGCCGCTTCGAATGAAGAAGACCTGCACGCAGGCTTCACCATCGGCGCGCGCCATGGCAATCACATCTGAATCGGTTTGGTCGCTGCTGATGACCTTTTGGCGCTCCACCACTCGGTCAATTGCCTGAAGCTGATCCCGAATGGCAGCAGCTTTTTCATATTGCAGCTCTTTAGATGCCTTTTCCATTTCTTTGGCTAACCGCTTGACAATCGACTCTGTGCGTCCTTCAAGGAACTGGCACAGGTCGTCGATGATCTGACGATAGTCCTGCTGGTTGATCGCGCCAATGCAGGGTGCGGTACACAATTTGATATCATAATAGAGGCAGGCACGGCTGTCCTGCCCGGTGATGTCGCGATTGCAGGTGAGATAGGGGAAAATCTTACGCAGCAGATCGAGCGTCTGGTGCACTGCCCAAACGCTGGTGTAGGGACCAAAATACCGTGAGCCATCCGGGTTCATCTGGCGAGTTACCCCCACTTTGGGGAAGGGATCCTGCCAGTGGACTTTGATATAGGGGTAACGTTTGTCGTCTTTTAGACGCACGTTGTATTGCGGTTTATGACGCTTGATGAGTGTCATCTCGAGAATCAGGGCTTCCAATTCGGAGCCCACCACGATCCATTCGATATCGGCAATTTCGCGCACCAGGCGGCGTGTCTTATTGTCGTTCTGGGCGGTGGCGTGAAAATAGGAGCGGACACGATTGCGCAAATTGATGGCTTTACCCACGTAGATGATGCGGTTTTTGGCGTCCTTCATCAGATAGCAGCCAGGCTTGTCTGGCAGCGTATCAAGAACCTGTTGGATGTGCTCGTTCCATTCCATAACGTAATCATTTTAGCACATCCAGCAACTGGAATGGTGGGAGAGGTGAGATTAGTGGTGGGTGTTCCGGTTCACCGATAAGCGTTGGTGTTTGTTAATGCCAAAGCTTGATCTTCGACAAAGACCTCCCTATTTTTGCAAAGGAAAAAATGACTGTTTAGTATTTTGACCGCCTAACGACTGAAAATTCTTTTTGCCTTGTAATGATTGATGAGATTATCTCATCGAAAGGAGCAGTTATTATGTCAGAAGATGTAGGAACAAAGAAGGAATTAACAACAGAAGAATATATTACCTATTTGATAGATCACGAAAATACAAGTGTAAAAATTCTAAATGCTAAAACACCTGAGGAAAAAGAGTTAATTGCTTTATTATTAATCCGTAACAACTTAAAAACAATTAGCAATAATATAAAGACGATAAAAAATTGGTTTGTTTTTTGGGGCATACTCGGTTTGATTGGTGCATTTATTTATTTCATACTTTTTTCATCTCTATTGTAACATTTTTGCCGAGAAAATTTTTCAACTTGAGATATTTGAGTAACGGTTTTGTTAACCATCATATTTGCTTGTTAAAAGTTATGTGGAATATATGAAAAATCCGTTTTCGACATAGGTTAACTTATAATTCCTTTTATTGAGCCCCCTCAGATTACCCAGTTTGCCCAGGCGGTCTCTGAATTTGGGTTTGATAAGGGCACACTGACTGTTGAGGAAATGTATGGTCGTTACCACGAATTAACGGGCAGTTGATTG
>DIXG01000047.1:0-4513 GCA_002436005.1 Anaerolineaceae bacterium UBA6086
TGTTGATGGATGAGAACTTGTAAAATGTCTCCGGGTCATCACTGCGGCCGCTGAACCCGAGCACCATACCCAATCCTGGCAATGCCAGTTGACCGTCTGGTGTCCCATCCACTTGATAGAAACGCACCTGGTGGGCAGCGTCGTGCAGATAGGTGCACACAAAACGCTCACCCACAAGGTCCGCCGTTTCCAGTTTATCGCCATCTTCCGGGATCAGCTCCTGCCAGGATTCAGGCTCTGGCTGGTTGAGATCGACTGCTACCACCCGGTTTTGCGGCGCGTTCTGATCTGTTTGAAAGAAGAAGCGTTCGCCTTCATTGCCAATCAGCACATATTCTGCGTCGAAATCCGGCAGCAGTTCCACCACCTCTGCCTGTTGATCAGAAAGGTCAAGGTAAAACACGGCATTTTCAGACGCTGTTCCATGCCAGATGTAAATGATCAAGTAGCGTCCATCCTCGGTCACCTCGCCGTTGAAACCCCACTCCTTCTGGTCCGGGCGCTGGTAAATCAGGCGGTCTTGTGATTGATCCGTGCCCAGGCGGTGATAGTAGAGCTTCTGGTAATAATTCGCCTGCTTCAAGGCTTCACCCTCAGGCGCATCATACCGGCTGTAATAAAAGCCATGGCTCTCTGAATCCCAGCTGGCACCGGAAAACTTGACCCACGAAATCGTATCCTCCAGGTCCTGTCCATTGTCCACCTGCCGTACGTACCAGGTTTGCCAGTCCGAGCCGGCATCTGCCAGCCCATAAGCCAGGTAGCGCCCATCCCGGCTGATGGCTGCGCCGCTCAATGCCACGGTGCCATCCTCCGAGAGCGTGTTGGGGTCGATCACTAACGCAGGCTCATCGTCCAGGTTCTTCATCCAATAGAGCACATCCTGGTTTTGCAGACCGTCATTGAACAGGAAGAAATAGCGCCCGCCTCGCTTGAAGGGTGACGAATATTTCTCATAATTCCATAATTCCGTCATCCGCTGCTGGATTTGCTTGCGAAGCGGCGATTGATCCAGGTAATCAAAGGTGAGCTGGTTTTGTGCCTCAATCCAGGACTGAATTTCCTCACTATCCAGGTCTTCCATCCAGCGGTAGGGATCGGGCACCTGTTGGCCATGGAGCACTTCGACCAGGTTTTCGGTGCGTGTGGGGGGATAGGTATAACTCATGGGCGTCTCCCAATTCATACTTGTTGATAGTTGGCAATATATTTGAATACCTCCGCCGTTAGCCGGGCATCATCCACCGCCCGGTGGGAATTGGGCAGCGCAATCCTGCAGGCTGCACCGGCAGCTTCCAGCTTGTGCAAACGATAACCCCTGCTTCGCCGGCTGTTCTCCCCATAAAATGCCGCATACAGGTTCATTACGCAAAAAAAGTAATTATCCCTCAATGTCCAATCCAACCATTGGCTCTGGTGAGTCTGCTTCATCAGCCGCAGGTCAAACTCGGCGTTATACATACCCACAAAGCGATTCTCCAGAACTTGATGCAGGTCCTCCCAGATATCCCTCCAGCTGGGTTTGTCCGCAACTGCTTCTTCAGTAATGCCGTGCACCGCGATCGAATCAGGTGGAATGGGGATAGCGGGTTTGATGAGCGATTCGAACAAAGTCTCCCCTGCCAGGTTCACCACGCCAATTTCAATCACCACATCATTTGCTGAAAAGCCGGTGGTCTCTGTGTCGAGAAAGATCGGGTCATAAGCCAGAATCTTGCGGGCACGCTCTGTCACTCTACGATCGGCAATCGGAAACATTTTTGAACCTCATTCATTGATTGTGAATAGTCCGCTGAAAGTTTACCCCATTTTTGCCACTCTTACCGGATAAGGTTAAAGCCTTGCAGCGCCTGGTAGATGGCAAACCCGAGCAGCACAACAGCAGAGACCAGCAAAGAAGTCTTTCGCACCTTTTCGCCCATGCAGCGCGTGGTGGCAAACAGCAAGATCAGGAGGATATTGGTGAGGACAAACACGCCATAAAAGGTTGCCAGGTAGGCTGCACCCCACCACGGTGAAATCCCCCAGGTTTGGAGCAGTATCAACATATGCATACCAGAACACAATTTCGTCGGTTGGGACGGAAAGAAGGGATACATACACCTGGGATAGCAGAGCTGCTTGAAGGACAGGTGCAGGCAGATTGATTTTCATGGAGAGTTCATTGATCCAAGCAGCGTCATAGCCAACTTCAGTGATCCAAATCGGGATCGGTTGATTGAAAATCCTCGCAACCTCTTTAGAGAAGAAATGGACATACTCAGGCATTGTAAGTTCTTCATAGAACCCTGTCAGCAATTGCCTTCTGGGTGTTTCCGGCAAGTCTGCACCCCAGTAGGTGTGAAGGCCAATGACATCAAAACAGGTTGTTGTACAGAATTTTTCTAACGCATAGGGAAAGGAGAGGGGGGAATAGCCCTGGGTAAAATCAGCATCATTGATCAACCCGCCCACAATTACGGTGTCGCCCGGGTCGTTGGCTTTAATGATTTGATAGGCTGAAGTGAGCATGGCAGCATAAATGTTCACTTCTACCAAAGAAGCGCCTTTTCGCACCTTATTCCAGAATTAGAGCGAGTTCATCTCATTGCCAATTTCCCAGTAATCGATGTTCTCACCATAACGATCCACCACCGCGCGCACATATCCTTCCCACAAGCGCAGGAAATGCTCATCGTCATCATACGGAAGCGAGGACCCATAGGCCAATAAACCCACAATTTTGAGACCATATTTCGATGCGGCAGGTATCATTCGATCGATATTCCAGCGGGCATTAACGTCATAGAAATCTTCACCGATTTGAACGTCCGCCATGGGGATTTCTTCCAGGATGTACCTGACCCCCATGTCAGCCATTTCACGGTAAGCCTGGTCGATATCCGGAGCCCTGAGATTGGTTGAGGAACCCATACCGAAACCGTGAATGCTCTGGTTCATGCTTTGTGGCTCGCTGACGGTTATGGTGGTAGGTGAGGGTTCAGTGGCAGGGTTGTCTTGAGTTTCTTTAATTTGAAGGTCGGTTATTTCCAGCATGGGTTCGCAGGCTGACAAAAGAACCACCAAGACAACCATAAGAGCAGATAATTTGTAGAAGTTCATTTTCATCACTCTTAAATATGTTAAAAGCCCTCAATGATTGAACGGCCTGATGAACCCATTTGCAGCCTGTGCTGCACTGATCTCGATTTGGCTGATGCAGGCTTGCCTGCCGACCGGTCCAATTGCTCAATGTTCATTTTGATTACGGCACGCCCCAGAAGCGGAAAGTGCTGTCGTTGCCTCCAGAGACGATTTGTTTTCCGTCCGGTGAAAAAGCCACGCCTAATACCCAGCTATGATGTCCTCCCAAATACTGAATAGGTTCCATTGACGATAAATCCCAAATTGTGATATAGCCGTCTTCACCTCCTGAAGCCAGAAGTTGACCAGAAGGGGAAAAAGCCACAGTTCTCACGGCTGAGTTATTCGCTTTGAGCAAAGCGATCTGAGAGCCTGTCTCCAGGTTCCACAGGAGAATTGACCCATCGAAGCTGCTTGACGCCAGGGTTTTATTGTCCGGTGAAAAGACAATCCCATAAATTTCATCCACGTGACCTGCCAAGGTGTTGATATTAACCTGGTTGACTGCATCCCAAACGTAGACCAGATTGTCGCGCCCTGCCGCGACCATTGTGCTATCCGCTGAGAATGCAATCTCAGATTGTCTCCAGGCATATCCCTGACCATCTGCCAATAAAGTGGATTCCCCGGTTTCTTCGTTCAGCAGCAGGACTTGCCCATCCCAGCTTTTGATGGCCAGCAGTTTATTGTCGGGAGAGAAAGCCAGAGCATCGCAGAGAAAATCGCCCTGTTTTTTTTGAGTTCCGGTTTGAATGTCCCAAAAACGGACAGTTCTATCTTCGCTGCATGAAACCAGCGTTTTTCCGTCCGGAGAAATGGCTACAGCATTCACGGTGTGGGTGTGTCCTTCGAAGGTTAACACGGATTGATCATTGATGTTCATCAAATGTATGGTGTTAACCTTGGTTGGCGCGGCTAAAGCACTCCAATCCGTGGTTATGGCCATCGTTCCCCGCGTGGCTGCAAAATCATCCATGGTGGCAATGATTGACCCTTCATTAGGATTCCAAATATGGACAATCCCGCTGGTGTCGCTTGAGACGATCAATTGGTCATCCGGGGAAAAGGCAATATCTGTTATCCAACCTTGATGCGTATCAAATTGAGACCGTTTACTCCCGCTGACAGCATCCCAGACATGAATTTCATCCCTCCAGTAACTAATAATTGCAAGAAAATTGCCTGAAGTGGAGGATTCCAGGCCGAAGATGGACGATTCACCGGCATAGTCCAACGGCATGAGGACATTGCCGCTTGCCACATCAATTATCTCAATTGAATTGTCTTCTTTGCTGAGGAATACCCGGCTGCCGTTGGGAGACAAGGCGATGGTGTCGCTACCTATTTCCCGAATTTGCAGTTGAGAGCCGCTTTGAACATCCCACAAGCG
>DIXG01000047.1:4565-5139 GCA_002436005.1 Anaerolineaceae bacterium UBA6086
GCCAGAAGATTGCCAGATTCTGAAAAAGCTAGGCATGTGATCGAACCAGAATTCTCGACTGTCAGTCTTTCCATTCTTTGTGGTTCAGAATTTTCATTGAGGTGGTAGATGAATACCTCGTTAAATCTGCTTCCAAAGGCTAATTTTTCACCTCCTGGCGAAAAAGCCAGTGCAGTCACAGAAAAGCCTGTTTTTATATCATGCAAAGGCTCAAGTGTAAGAGAATCGTAAAGATAAACACCTGCGCTGGTGCCAAACGCTAATAGCCCTCCATCAGGTGACCAGACGATATCATTGAGTGTCCCTCTTCCTAAGGAGCTGATTTGAGTGATCCGGCTGGCATTTTCAGGAGAGATAACTTCCCTGGGCTGTGGATTTTCATTCGTGAGCGTGTCCGCCGTTTGGTTCTCGGATTCCGGGATTTCCACGCTGAAAGTGATCTCTGATGTTGCGTCAGGATGTGTGGATGCTTCTTGCCTGACCGCATCGGTTAATCCCAATTGACAACCAGTAAAAATGAATAGGCTGAAGAGGCCAAAGAAAAGTAAAAAGAAGACTGTTGATCGCATTAAGG
>DIXG01000102.1 GCA_002436005.1 Anaerolineaceae bacterium UBA6086
CTGGCTTTGATGTATGCAGGACTGCGCAGCCTTCTGGTGGTTCATCCCGATCAGCTCAGTCATATTCAATCACTGACCGGACTGACGATAGCAGAAGACCTGCGCGATCAATTTTCTGATCGAGTTACCCTCTACCATTGGGCGTTGACTCATCTTTTTGACCAATGCAAACCAGGCCAGGTCGCCCATATGGAGCCTGCCTGGCATCGCAGCGAATTTACAGATTACATCGTGCAGAACAGACTCTTCACCTTCAACCTGTCATGCTATCAACAGGGTAAAGTGCGTTCGCTCGGCCAGAAATTGCTATTACTCCTGGTTGCCGGGCCGCTCGGTCTCAGAAATTTTCTCTTCGAAACACACCTGGATGGCGCTGTGCGCAAACTCGCACTCTTCTTGCTGGGATCAGGCGCCCCAGAAACCCGGCTTGGATTTTCTATCCAGCAAAACGTGAAAAGCCTGCCCTATCCAACCATCTTTGGGTGGCATACCGATCGTGATGACGAGTTGGCGTTCATGCTGGCTGTTTCAGCCAATGGGCTTCGGTTGGCGCCAACTTTCCTTGCCAACAACTTCTCCTTCCACAGCCAGCTTCCGGCCAGCGTCCCATTCAAACAGCATTACCGATCCAAAACCGATGTGGCGCTTGAGAAAAAAGTCTATCTGACGTTCACACTTTCAGATGGCGATCAGTTCACCCTGATGAATACCGCCGAGGTGGGCAACTGGCGCCGACCCGAGCACGGCAAAGTGCCGTTCAACTGGGAGGTCCAACCTTTGCTGGTAGAGATCGCCCCTGCCCTGCTCGGCTATTATTACCGCAACCTGACAGAAAACGATATATTGGTCGCAGGGCCTTCAGGTGCGGGGTATGTGATCCCGCCACTGGTGCCCAATCTGCCGAAATACATGGCAGAAAGCGCTCGCCTGTGTGACGCCGCAGATATCCGCATCACAACGTCATACACCGCCAATCCCCCCAGGCGCGTGATCCGGGATCACGCCAATGCACCTGGAGATTTTCTGGGGTTCATCGCCGGCTACTTCCATCTCAACCGCACCCCCATGACCATGGCAGGCGCACGCCCCTTTGTGTCCTATACCTGGCCGCATGTCAGCCAGATCGGATGGAATGCGAATGAAGTGCTGGAGGGCATCCGAAAACTCATTGATGCCCCAGGAGAGGGCCCTCGTTTCATCGCCTGCCACCTTTTTGCTTACTGCACAACCATTGCAGATGTCTATCAATTTATTTCAAACCTTGACCCATGCAAAGTTAAAGTCGTTCGGGCAGATGAATTCCTCATCGCCAGCAAATTATTCATGCAAAAGGAGACTAATTTATGAATAACACCCCTGCTTCAGAAAAGTTGAGCAATACAACCAAATTTTTGTATGGAATTTCAGACCTGGGCATTCAAACATTGGTCGCTTCGATCCAGTTCTGGCTGCTGTTCTATTACACTGATGTCGCCCACATCGACCCGGCAATCGCCGGAACAGCCCTGATGGTCGGTAAACTGACCTGGGATGCCATCAATGACCCGCTTTTTGGTTATCTTTCAGACAAAACGCGCACTCGTTGGGGACGGCGCCGACCCTGGATGCTTTTTGGTGCGCTTCCCCTAGGACTTTCAACCTGGCTCATGTTTTCGCTGCCAGAGGGACTGACCGGGATCAAAGCCTTTTTGGCTGTTGTCATCACTTTTCTCCTCTTTGATACCTTTCACTCAGCGGTAAGCATTTCTTATTATGCACTCACGCCTGAACTGACGCTGGATTACCGTGAACGCACCTCCCTGACAACAGTACGAGAGGTCTTCACAGTCTTAGGGTACATCATTGGCGCAGGCATCACAAAAATGGTGGCGGATATTTTCCAAAACAGCTTCCAATTTACCACCCAGCAATCCTGGAGCACCTTGGGCGCAACCTTTGGCTTTGTGGCTGTCATCTCCATCCTCACGACTGCCCTGACAATCAAAGAGCGCAAACGACCGGATTTTGTTCCCAATTCGATGCCGCCCATCAAAGCCTTTTTGATCACATTTAAAAATAAGCCTTTCATGCAGCTCATGGCAGCACAATTTCTGAGCAGTTTCAGCTTTACTCTGCTCACGTCCCTACTGTCTTATTACACGATTTATCAAATCAAAATGGAGGAACAGCTCACGCTGATTATGTTGATCCTGCTGGGCTGCATCGGGATTTTCTTATTTCCCTGGCGATACCTTTCGGACAAAATCAACAAAGGACCTTCCTACGCGTTGGGTTTGTTCATCGCCAGTCTCGCCATAATTGCCACGTTTTTTTATCCTAATGAGCCCACGCCCCTCATTTATGTCACAGCGGCTATAGCAGGGTTGGGGTTTTCAGGTCAATGGGTATTCCCCTGGAGTATGCTGCCGGATGTGGTGGAATATGACCAGGTTATGACCGGGGAACGGCACGAAGGCATCTACTACGGCATGTGGTCCTTCTTAGGGAAGTTTACCGGTGCCCTGGGCATAGCAGTAAGTGGTTGGGCTCTGTCCCTGTTTGGCTATGTTGCCAACCAGCCACAGCAGACCGCGCGGGCATTGCTTGGAATTCGATTGTTCTTCGGACCTGTCCCTGCAGTTGTCCTCCTCGTCAGCCTGCCTTTACTGATCTGGTATCCAATTACACGCGACTCGCACCAGAAGTTGCTGGACCAGATCACAAAGAAAGATCCACAACGATAAGAACCAAGAAGCTTAGATCAAAAAACCTCACCGCACAACAAGTAGATTTTTTCCAGAAATTGATTTCGAATTGTGCGGTGAGTTCGATTTAATTTCATCGACTACTTCTATTCGCCCGTTCACATAACACTCACCAAACTTGATCACCCAGGTCGAAGCTCACCTTTAGGGATCGTTCTGCAAAGATCGTCAGCATACCAGATGTACTTTTCTCTTTTCAAATGCCCATTATGTGGATAGTATTCGTCAATGATCCTCGCCAAAAACAATCAACAAAATTATAAAAACAAGTAAAATCATGAAAGATATTCAAATTTTTAATTCTTAATGGTAAAATAATATCAATAATATGAAAGGATTATAAAATGGCTACTTTAGGACAGAAATTACGTGAACTAAGGCACCAAAAAGGTTACAAACTCAATGAAGTTGCAGAAGGGGCAGATCTTTCCATCTCATTCATTTCTCTAATCGAACGTGACAAGGCGTCGATCTCCGTTGAAAACCTGAGTAAACTGGCAAATTATTATAATGTTCGTCTATTCCAAATCTTCCAGGATATTGAAGAGGAAGACGCCCATATTGTTCGAGAGGAACAAATGCGGGAATGGGAAACCTTAGGGGATGCCAACCGGACCAATCTCTATTTGCTTTCTCCTGAGGAAAATCTTTCCTTCAAAGCCATCCTGGCGCGTATCCCCCCAGGATCTCAACATGAAGAAATTCAGCTTCAGAAGGGAGAGACCTTTATTTATGTCAAAGAAGGGCAGCTTGAGATTCTTTTGCCCAATAAAAAGCCCATTCCACTTTCTGAAGGCGACAGCGCTCACCTGGCAAGTTTTAAGGGTACACTGCTGAAAAATGTTAATGAGGACGCGCCAGTGACATTGTTGATTGTTGCCTCATCTACAACTCAGCACATCAACAAGCAGGGAGATATGCTCCGCTATGTTGAGATCGTCCAGGAATAACAATTTAATCATCACTCAAAGGTGTAATGCCGCGTCCCACCTCCCCTAACAGAAGAGCGTTGGGATAGATTCAATTTCAAAAAACTTTGCTTTCAGCGAAGTTTTTTAATTTAATCGAGACTAAAAATAAACCAAAACACTTGACAAAGATAAATTATTAGTGTATTATTTAGATACACTTTGTCATAATTTTTCCTCCAGAAGAATTACAGGCAAACGAAACAAATCTTCAATATTTCTCTCCCTCAATGAAAAGACCGCTCAAAAATGGGCGGTCTTTTTGCATTCATTGCAGCGAAAAATAGACTATTGGAAAAGGGCTTGATATTGAATAGGCACACTCTCTATAATCGAAATTAAACAACGAGCGCATTTCTGTCATCCCGGTTTCCACATCTTCACACCTTATCGACAAAGTTCACTCCATTTGGAACAACATTGAGCGAGTTTGCGTCTGATATTCATGAAGTTTACATCACTGGTTTGGCTGTAAAAAATGATTTTCGGGAGGATACCATGTCTAAAAAATTATCTATCATTTTAATGATTCTGGTTTTTTCATTGCTGTTATCAGCGTGCAAGCCCAAAACTGAACTTGCCAACCCTGCCTCTGAGTATTGCGAAGAGAATGGTGGTAAAGTGGAGATCAGGGAAGACGAATCGGGCGGTCAGGTCGGCTACTGCGTCTTTCCGGATGGCAGCGAATGTGAAGAGTGGGCGTATATGCGTGGTGAATGTGAACCCTGATCAGGGTCTTCAGCTCACCGCAGGCTGACACAAACTGAAACACATACCACCCCCCTCATTCTAGTAATAGCTGTCCTACCCACCTTTGCTGAGTAAACGCAGATTGCCAGGAATATTTTAGTTGTTTTCAACGCGTCCATATTCGGGATTTTAGATGAATTGCCCTCTGGTGTGGTGGTCTCCTCCACCCCGCCGGTCGAATCACCAGGTCTCTCTTGGACCGTATCCTGAACATAATAATAGATTAACGCACAGGATGCCTTAACTGAACACATTACGTCAGGGTATCCCTGTGGTTAAGTCAACTTTTGCCAGATTATGCTCATTTTTCGTATTAAATTTGGATTTTTTGAAGAAAAGTGTATAATTCACACGGTATGAAACTATTACTCCGTTTTGCGAAAAAATACGCCTTAGCCCTGACGATCACTGTGCTCAGCATGTTGATCCTCGTTGGCGCCCAACTCCTAATCCCCTGGTTGATTCGAACGCTGATTGAATTGGTCACCGAACAGCAGGTATCACCTGAAACAATGGGGACCATCAGCCGCCTGACCCTGATAGCGCTCATCACTTTTATTGCTCGGGGTATGGTTCAGTTCCTGCGCAGTTACATGGCGCACATCGCCGGCTGGGGCGTTGTTTCAGACGCTCGAAAATACGTTTACGAACACATGCAGCGCTTGTCCCTGCATTTTTATGAAGACAAACAAACCGGTCAATTGATGTCCAGGGTGGTCAACGATACCGATCTCTTTGAGCGGATGATCGCGCATGCCATCCCTGATGTACTTGTCAACGTGATTACCTTCATCAGCATCACCATTGTTTTAGCGAGCATGAACTTACGGCTCACACTTTACAGCATGGCACCCATCCCCCTGGTCATCCTGGCGCTGGTCTTGTTTTCAAAATATGTCAGGCCAGCATTCCGCCGCCGTCAACGTGAGGTCGGTGAGTTAAATGCTGTTTTAAATGATAGCATCGCAGGCATCCGTGAAATCAAAGCTTTTAACCGTGAAAGTGAACAGCTGGAACGCGTTGAACTCGGAATTGAACGGTACCGGTTATCGCTGCTGACTGCACTGCGCCTGATGGCCATCTTTCAACCTTTCATCGATTTTTCCACCTCGATTGGGCAGCTGGTGGTGATCTTCTTTGGCGGTCAAATGGCGCTGCAAGGCACTCTGCCAATCGCAGACCTGGTCGCTTTCTTCCTTTATCTCGAAATGTTCTATCAACCCATCCGAGCCCTGGGCATGTCCTGGGAAGCCGTCCAGGAGGCTATGGCTGGCTTCGATCGCGTAGCTGAACTGCTCTCTGAAGATCCAGAGGTCAGGAGCCCTGCCAGGCCTGTGGCGCTGCCCGAAAAGATTACAGGACATTTGGAGCTGGAAAATGTTAGCTTCAGCTACAGCGATGGTGAGACGGTTTTGGAGAACATCAACCTGGAAATCCCTGCCTCGCATGTGGTCGCTTTGGTGGGTCCAACCGGCGTCGGAAAATCAACCCTCGTCAGCCTGATCCCCCGATTCTACGATGTCAACAAAGGCATCATCAAACTGGATGGGATTGATATTCGCGATATTGAGCTGGAAAAACTTCGCAATAACATCAGCATCGTCCTCCAGGATGTATTTTTATTCCATGGGTCGGTTCGTGAAAACATCCTATTTGGCAATCCAGGCGCGTCGGACGAAGAGATCATCGCAGCGGCAAAAGTGGCGAATGCCCATGATTTTATCGCTGCCCTACCAGAAGGATACAACACCATCATCGGTGAGCGCGGCGTCAAATTATCTGGCGGTCAGAAGCAGCGAATCTCCATCGCCCGTGCTGTGTTAAAGAATACGCCCATATTAATACTTGACGAAGCCACATCCTCAGTGGATACCGAAACCGAGTTGCTGATCCAACAAGCGCTGGAACGGTTGATGAAAGGCCGGACCACCATCATCATTGCGCATCGCCTATCCACCATCCGCAACGCAAATAAAATTGTGGTGTTGGAAGGAAAAGAAATTGTGGAGCAGGGCACGCACAGTGAACTGCTGGCAGTGAATGGGATGTATAGAAGATTGTATACGGTGCAGGAAAATATGTAATTCCAAAAGGTGAGATTATTACCGCGCTGAGGATCCTCAGCGCGTTATTTGTTTCTTAAGGGCACAATTGTGTGATCACTATGTTCAATGGTGATAAATTCGACCGTTCCGCGGGTCAGTTCGGTAATATTTTTCTGGAAAGACACCAGCTGTTCATCAGGCAACCTCACGGTCAGTGTCACATCTGCACCATAAGCCTCATCCCTGATGATGCCGAGATGATAGTTAACGCTCAAACGAATTTGTTCAAAAAGCGCATAGGGAGCCACAAACATGAGTGTTGTAGTGGACAACTTGCGTGCCAAGGGCAGCGATTCCAGTAAAGCCCGAACGCTGTCACTGTATGCCCGCACCAGCCCACCGGTTCCCAGCTTGGTTCCGCCAAAATAACGCGTGATTACAAGTGCTACATCTCCCAAACCACTCCCCTGCAAGACCGCCAAGGCTGGTCTGCCCGCTGTTCCTGATGGTTCCCCATCATCTGAACAATGCGCAATCGTTGAGCTGCCATGACCGATCAAATACACTGGCACATGGTGAGATGCATCCGGAAATTTTTCTTGAATCTCCTTGACAAAGGCTTTGGCTTCATCCACGCTGAAAACAGGTGCTGCGCAGGTGATGAAGCGCGAATTCTTCTCAATGATTTCGACTTGAGTCCGCCTGGCGGGAATAAATCGGTTTTCAGACATAACCATTCTCTATAGACATTGACTTTGATCAGTCATTCTACCCCATCAATCCAAATCCGAAAGTCCCAGCACTTTTACTCATCAATCAAACAATCTTTGATTAGGTCATTCTAATACCCCCACGGGGCGCCAAGGGCACTTTGTTCGAACCCATGTCCTGGCACCTGCACCCTCTGCGGGTGTTGAAAGGGCTCCAATTAAAATCAAAAACGACCCAAAGAAAGTATTAGGTCGTTCCTGTGCCCCCACGGGGATTCGAACCCCGGTCTTAGCCTTGAAAGGGCTACGTCCTGGTCCCCTAGACGATGGGGGCACTCATTTAAGCGAATGAAATTCTACCATCCTATCGGGGGTTGGTCAAGAAGGAATTTCACTGCATCACGGCCCAATTTTATACACGTTCCCACCGCTCAGACCAAAATACACAGGCGATTGACCAAAGCCCTGTGCAATCGTCAGGAAGCGATCGTTCAAATTCTCCCTGCCCAACTTGATCCAATCCTTCCCATAATTATCAGAGCGGAACACACCATAGGTGCTTGCTGCATAAACAAATCCCGGGTTCCCAGCGTCTGCCAGCACATCATTAAACGGCAGGCTGGAAAATCCCAGCCGATACCATGGCTTACCGGCAGCATTCGTTTTATAGACACCATAATCCGATGCCGCAAAATACATGCTGGGCTGCGCCAAACTCAGACCAAAGACATCTGCACCTGCGTGAAATCCGTTATTCCGAGTGGACCAAAGATTCCGGGCGCTGTCAGAAGTTAGGACAGCCTGATCCAACACACCTGCGAAATAAAAATACTCTGGCTGAGAAGGATCAACCATGAAATCATAAGCCTCTCCCGATTGAGGTGGGGTTGTCGTCCATGTCTGACCAAAGTCATTGCTTTTCAGAATGCCGGCACCCCGGGTCCCAAGCACCATTCGCGAAGGATCAAGAGGGTTGATGCCAACAGCCAAAATCTCTGGATAAACTGCGTCAGTCGAAAACGCATTCCGTTCAATCACATCCAACCCTAAATACGCCACATCCAGCGGGTCCATCCAATCATAAAGGTGAGGCGGTGCATCAGCTGTTAATGGATCACCACCATCTGGAATGACGACTGAGCGGCTCAAGCCGCTGTTCACAGCCGACCAGGATGCACCGCTATTCAGACTCAGATAAAGTCCTGCATCCAGCGTGCCTGCATAAATAACATTCAAATCGCCTGGTCTGAATGCCAACGTGGTGATGTTCTTATTCGATAATCCATTATCCAGCCTTGCCCAGGTTGCGCCATCATCCAGACTTTTATAAACGCCTCTGCCAAAAGAACTGACATACAACACAGATGGATCGAGTGGATCATTAAGGATAGAGACGATCTCATTACATTTGAGCCCCGTGTTGATGGCAGCAAAAGTGGTTCCGCCATCGGTGCTTTTCTGCACGCCAAAATTCACGCCACCAATATATAACTTTTTAATTTGCCCGGTAGCTGCAGCGCTGGCTGCATCCAGCGAGACATCATAAACGTATCGCCCGCCCTGTGCTGTCAATGCGCAACTGGCGCTCCCGGTTGGGTAAGGACTGCCGTAACAGCGATGCAAACCTTCCTTACCGGTCAGATAAAGCGAGCGCTGATCAACAGGATCGAGGGCAATATTGAAAACGGATAAACCCATCGCCCCGCTGATCGGCGTCCAGCTGCTCCCGCCATTTGAAGAATAGGCAACGCCCTTCCCATCATACATCCCCACATAAACGTGGGAGTTAACGGGATTAATATCAATTCCCCTGGCATCACGATAATGGATATTATTATTGACCGAAAACCAGGAAGCGCCGCCATCGGTAGACTTATACACCCCGGTCTGGTGCATGGCGGTATACATCACATTTGGATATCTGGGATCAATGGCAACATCGTAAACATAATCGTTAGGCAATCCGCTGCTGGTTAAATTCCAGGTACTGCCGCCATCAATTGACTTGTAAACACCACCTGGATATTGCGGCGGAGAGGTATAAATCGTCGGAAAGCGCACTGCGGCATAAACGATATTAGAGTTTCCTGGCCGAAATTTGATCGAATAGACCACTGTGCCATCTTTCATACCGCGGGTCTGATACCAGGATTTTCCGCCATCCTTTGATTCATACACGCCATGCTCATATGCGCTGGCAAGGTAATGCAGCCGCCTATCAGGATCGATGGTGACATCAAAAACAAATCCAGCCTGCATCCCGTCACTTTTTCGCTCCCAGTTCTTCCCGCCATCACTGGTCTTGTAAACACCATCTCCCCACGTCCCAGCTAACAGCGTGGCAGGATCTGACGGATCAATTATTAAGCTCACCACCGTGCCCCCATCCGGACCGACGGAAGTGAAATAAACTGCACGGGGATCTGTCATGACAATCGGTAAATAGTTGGTATACGGATAAGTCGTTTGTGCACTGACCATTTGAATTTTTTCCAGGGCACTGCCCAGTAAACAACCAGCCAAGAACAGGAAAATCATCGGATAGAATCGCTTCTGCATTTTTTTGCCCTCAAAATTATAAATGGATGATCTTATAGGAAGTTAACTTGCCGGAGCAAGAATATCAGGTCGGTCATTATTAGGGGAATTGACTGCTGTTGAAACAGCAAAACACTTCATCTCATCTGCAGGAAAAGGAACAAGGAGGTCTGATAAAGCCTTTTGAGGCGCGTCCGCTTCAAGCCATGCCCAGCGCTGATTCTCCCCCAGTATCACTGGCATACGGTTGTGATAATCTTCCACCAGTTCATTCGGCTGACAGGTGAGAATAGTGCAGGTATTCAGCTCGCCCCCGTCCGGAGATTGCCAGTTTTCATACAATCCCGCAAAGGTGAAAGGATGATCGTTTTTGAGTTTAAAGAGATAGGGCGTTTTTGAGCTGCCTTTTTCGCCAGCCTTCCATTCAAAAAAACCATCTGCCAAAATCAGACAGCGCCGATACTTAAACGCAGCTCTGAACGAGGGCTTCTCGTGTGCGGTCTCTGAACGTGCATTGATCATCCGATACCCAATCTTTGGATCATCTGCCCAAAAAGGCACCAATCCCCACTGGTAAAGCTCAACTGCTCGCTTTTCGGGATCTCTCACAATGGGTACTGGTTGAGATGGCGCAATATTATAGCGGGGCTGGACGATGTGCACAAAAGGACCTAAATTCAAGAGCTCCTGTAATTCTCCCGGGTCTAATGTCAGGGTAAAGCGTCCACACATATTCACGCTCTCAATTCATCACTCAATTCCAATTTTGATTGATTCTATCATATAAACCCTGTTGACAATTAAATCTGATGCTTGTAAAAGAAAAACATTTGTTCTATAATTCAGTTATGGACGTTCTTGATAAGTTGAAGGTTTTATCTTTGAATATGCCCTTTGAAGCCGCTGAGGATGTTACCTGTATCTCTGACCCACAAGGAAATGAGAATCTGGACACTCTCAAAGAGCGCTTTCCAGTCACACATGCCCATCTTCCCAATGGAAAAACCATACCACTGCTCAAGACCATGCAAACTTCCGTTTGTGAGAATGATTGTAATTACTGTTGTTTTCGCTCTGGCAGAGACACCCCACGCGCCAGCCTGACACCGGACGAATTGGCATCTGCAGTTGTCAAATTATCCAAAGCAGGCGTCGCCAAAGGTGTTTTCCTCAGTTCCGGGATCATTGGCGGTGGTATTCGCACCCAGGACCGCATCATCGCGACGGCAGAAATATTGCGAGAAAAATATCACTACCAAGACTACATCCATCTAAAGATTATGCCTGGGGCTGAGAAAGACCAGATCTTCAGGGCAATGCAGCTGGCAGATCGGGTTTCAATTAATTTAGAGGGGCCCAATGAAAGCAGTGTCAATCGCCTTGCACCACACAAATTATTTTTAAAAGACCTGCTGACTCCTTTGCAGACAATTGAAGAAATCCGAAGGGAATATCCCTCCCATCTGGGATGGAAGCATTCCTGGCCTTCCAGCGCGACTCAGTTTGTCGTGGGTGCGGTTAATGAGTCGGATTTGGATTTACTCCACCTCACCTATCAGCTTCAATCCGCCTTCAGGCTAAAAAGAGCCTACTTTTCTGGTTTCACGCCGGTAATCAATACCCCTCTCGAGAACCGTCCACGGTCAAATCCATGGCGTCAGCATCGTTTGTATCAGGCTTTTTTCCTGCTCAGAGACTACCACTTCAATTTTGAAGAGATGGTTTTTAATGCCTCTGGTAATCTGGACCTGGAAAAAGATCCAAAATTACTCTGGGCAGAACAAAACCTTCTCTATCAGCCAGTTGAGATCAACCAGGCGGATTATCAACAGCTGATTAAAATCCCTGGCATCGGAGCTGTTTCTGCTCAAAAAATCTGCGTATTCCGGAAACATCACAAAATTCGAGATCTTAGCACCTTGCACAATATCGGGATTTCCACCAGCCGAGCATCAAAATTCATCCTATTAGATGGCCACAGACCAAGCTACCAACCGGAGCTGTTTTGATGCAATTTCCACGTCATGAAGTCAAGCAGTTTATCTCAGAGCCAATCACAGTCAGTTTCCTCACTGCGCCTACTTATTCGAAAAATCCAACCTGTCCCTCCTCATTTCTGTGGCAGGATCACAAGCATCTAATCCTGTCTTGCCTATCAGAATGGAAAGACTTCTCTCGGCGCGGTCGCATGGCGCAAAATATGCAGCCTCAGCACAGCACAGCAGCCAGCAAGAAGGGTTCCTGGGGTGTGGGAAAATTTTTCTTTGACGTCCTGACAACAGAAGGCAGAGTTTTTCGCTTGTATTATGATCGTGCCCCGCAAGATGCTCAGGATCGGGCTGGTCAGTGGATTTTGCTGGCTGAGTTGCATCCAGACCAAACCTAAAAACACCCGCTAAAAGTAAGCCTCTGGTAAATATTATAGAAAAACTGTGTTTTCAGCCTGAAAAATGGATCAAACAATTTCAACGTGGGTGAGGGGAATATCACAATTGATAAACGTTTCGAGCAGCTCCTGTTTGACTTCCTCATCCAACCCTTTGATCACCCAGCGTAAAGTAAATGATCCATCATTGAAGGTATTGTTGACCGTCCGCAAGATATTCCCCCCAAACTGAGACACCAACCCAGCCAGGTATGCCAGCACACCCGGGCGATTGGTGTGACTGGGTCCAACAATATTGATCGTGGTCCAGCCCAGAACCGGCCGCATGATACCAGCCTCATCAAAGGCTTCTGTCACGTCACTCAACCGGATTGCACCGCCCCCCAGGGCTGAATAGAAATCATCCTCACTGGCAACTGTCAACGAACTCAAAAAATGATCAAACTTTTCTCTCTCCTGGATCATAATATCTTCAAGCTCGACAATCCCGCGTTCGGTCAACAAGGGCTTAATCATCTCTCGTCCCTTTTCAGCAGTTTGGCGCAATGCAACTGTCACCAGCACCGATCTCAACTGTCTGGCAGTTGAAAGATTACAGAATGCCAACCAGTCTTCGGTGGGCGTCATGCGTTTGCCGTGCGTGATCACGTTAATCACATCGCCTGGTTGGAGGGGATCGGAAAGTGCCTTCACTTCACCATTCACCTCAACATGGTTGATCTTATCCAGCAAGAAATCCTGAATGGACGCAATACCATCCAGAACTGTGGAACCATCTGGTAAAAACCGTGTGCCACCCGTGGGTGTAAATATCTGGACCGGTTTATAACGTGAAATAGGTCGTCCATGCTGCAGGGCATAGACCACACCCCAAAGGTTCTCCCCTTCCATCTCATTTGTGGCAATCGCAATTTCTACTGCCCCCAATCCGGTCATCCACGCCGTCACCTGCAGCGCCTGATAGCCATGTTGGGGACTGGCGATGTAATCATCAAATCGGCCGTGGTCAATGTGCCGGCTGAACAAGCGGTTGACCCGTGAAAGCAGACGGTAGCACTCCCCCACATCATTGCTGTCCACCAGCATGCGAAACGAAACAATATCATTGACCGCCGAAAAATCCGCCAGAGAAGCGCGGCGGTCACGGGCCATCCGGCGCAATTTCTGCCAGGCTTGCCAGTAACCGTTGACAATGATTTGAACATGACCGGAGATGCCCTCGTCCTCCATCACGTCGCGCAACCTCAAGAGCATATCATTGATGAAATCAACGTTCAGACGGGGGTCGGCGTCAATCTGATTTTTAACCGGTTCATAGGCATCTGGCTCAGCATAAGGAAATGCCATGTCTTCCAACCAGCGCCGCCAACGATAACAATTCAAAATGCCAGCCAGCTTGCCATACGAGCGGATGGCTTCTGTGGCTTTCTGATGCTGCTTTTTCGGTGACATATATTCCAATGTCATGATATTGTGACTCTTATCTGCCAGTTTGATAAGAAAAACCCCCGGATCGCGAAATCGTGCAATCTTCCGGAGGGTTTCAAGCTCTCGAGATCGACCATCTCGAGGATTGCTCATTTTGGTCACGCCATCGACCAGGTAAGCAATATGCTTGCCAAGCATGCCTGGGAAATGCTGCTCAATCGCTTCAAGGCTCTCCCCCTGATCTTCCACAGCGTCATGCAAAAGCGCAGCGATTGTCCAGGCTTCATTCTGTAATAATCGATCAATAAAATCGGCAATCCAGGCGCAATGGGTTTCGAAATAAGGGTCGCCGCTCAGCCTGAGCTGGCCTTTGTGAAGCTGCTTACCAAGCTCATAAGCCCTGGCAATCGCTGGCGTGCGCGGTTGAAACTCCCCTGCAATGCTGAATTCATCCAGAAACTTCGGACGAATCTCACTGACAAATTCAACTTCAACCATAAGAAGGTCCTTAAATACAAACTCGTCTCAGGACACGCCATTCAATCTAATTAGCACACTGTTAACGGTATCAATTCATCAAAATTTCGGCGTATTTGACTTTATTGAAATAAATTATCCTTCAATATAATCGGTACTTAACTCACAATTATAACCGTTTCGAGGGTTAAACGCAAATGTTGCCTGTGCGGTAACCAGGCGAGCTTTAACTTTTCAGGTGCCTGGACACCGCACACTCACCCCTTGAAATAGAACAAATTTTCTATTATACTGAGTGTATGACGTTAAATATCACACCATTCAAACAATTCTGGCATTGGATCACCCCGGCAAACCCCACCCATTTAATCGTGCTGCAGCTGGACGCCACCGATGCACAATACCTGAAACAGCTGGCAGCAGGATCTGGCAGCAAGCCGCATGAGATCGCCCAGGACCTGCTGAAGACCGCCCTCATCGATCAGCAGGTTGCCGAAACACACCTGGCGCACTGGCATGCCCTGACCCAACGCCAGCAGCAAATTGCCGCGCTGGCTTGCCTCAACTTCACCAACCGCCAGATTGCCGCCCGCCTGAGCATCTCTCCCCAAACTGTCAAATCGCACATGCGCAGCCTTCTGCTCCGTTTTGACCTGCACAGCAAAGCTGAACTGCGCCAGGTGCTGGCAGATTGGGATTTTTCCGAATGGGTTTGAAATTAACCCCTCCGTTTAACCCCTTTTTCACCCCTATTTAACCCCGATACACGATATCGAACAAGCATTCTATTTATTACAATGGGGACATGAATCAACAAATCGTCACTTTCCCCATCCCAAAGCCTGGCAAAATCTCCCTGGTCAACGCACCCAGAGCGGTGGTGCCAAGCCTGATGAACATGCTGGCGATCCTGGCGCTGCGCGGCCAGGTGATCGTGATTGATGGCGGTAACTGCTTCGATGGTTACGCCCTGGCTCGCGCCCTGCGGGCGGAGACCCACCAGGTGCAGATAGCGCTGAAACAGGTACTGCTTTCACGTGCGTTCACTTGCTATCAGATGGTCGCCATGCTGGCTGAATTGCCCGCAAACGGCACCCCTATCGTCATCCTGGACATGCTGTCAACCTTCCTGGACGAAAACGTTCATTTAGCGCAGCGCTTGCGCCTGCTGGATAGCAGCCTGAACCTGGTCAGGCGCATCAGCACCCAGTCCCCGGTCGCCATCTGGACACGAGCTCGATCTTCGCCCACCGGCGAAGACCAGCAGCTGCTCACACCACTGCTGGAAATGGCGCATGACATCTGGGAACTTGAAACACCTACCAGGCCCGCACACCAATTACCGTTATTTTAAACATTTATCTGTAATTGCTCTTAATGAAAGGAGCAACCTATGGGACGCACTCTACCTTCCGCAACACAGTTAATGCTTCAAGAAGAAGCCGCCCTATCGCGCTTCCGTCGTGCACTGCGGCGCAGCGACCAGCTGGTCTTCGACGATCTGTTCACAGCCGCGCAGAAACACATCTCCGCCGCCGCCTATGCCGCGCATGCCCTTCCCTTTGAAACCTTCCTCATGGCAATGCTTTTAGAAGAGCGCAAAGAGGTCATGCGCCTGCGCCAGATGGTTGAAGCATTGTGTGAGATGCATGCTTGAATTTAAAGGCTGGTTGCTCGATTTATTTGAAGACCCGCGTGAAGGGTTGGTGCTCTATTTTATCGACAGTGATGGATCACGCCACCGTCTCACACGCCCCTTTCCTGTCACCTTTTATGCCCTCGGCAGCGATGCACAGCTGCGCAAACTCTGGCAGTATCTCGAAGATCGCCCGCACGAAATCAAGCTCAAACGCACGCAGCGTATGGATGTCTTCAAGCGCCAGAGGGTCACCGTGCTGGGCGTCACCGTCCAGAATCCCTATGAAGTCAGCAAGATTTTCCATCAAATTGCTGCCCAGTTTCCCAATCTGGAATTTGCAGATGCAGATCTGGCAATCTCATTGCGTTTCGCCGCCGAAACGGGCGCTTTTCCGCTGGCATATTGCCATGTGCAAGCAGATGAAGCGCTGCACCTGCAGGATATCCAAATTCTGGAAGATGCCTGGACGCTGAAAGCCGCCCCCATCCCCCTGCGGATCATGTCGTTAGCACCAGATGTTGCACCCCACCACGCCCGCCCACATTATTTGATCGTGAGTACAGGCGGAGAGGAATACCGCTTTGCGCTGAGCGCATGGCGCCCACTATTGGTCAACCTGCGAGCGCTGATCGCGCGTCACGACCCGGACCTCCTGCTGACGGATTGGGGAGACACCTGGCTGCTCCCCCAACTCCTGGAACAATCTGAGAAATACCATATTCCCCTGGGGTTGAACCGGGAAGCCAGCCGCAGTGTATGCTGGCGCGAGGAGCGCACCTATTTCTCCTATGGACGGATCGTCTACCGCGGTCAGCAGATTCACCTCTTTGGCCGCTGCCATATCGATCGGCAAAATGCCGTCCTCTGGAACGATTATGAACTGGACGGCACTATCGAGATTAGCCGGGTCACCGCCCTGCCGCTGCAAACTGCTGCACGTGTCTCGCCAGGCACAGGCATCTCATCCATCGAGATGCACACCGCCCT
The DNA here is from genome assembly GCA_002436005.1 of Anaerolineaceae bacterium UBA6086. Lineage (GTDB taxonomy): Bacteria > Chloroflexota > Anaerolineae > Anaerolineales > Anaerolineaceae > Brevifilum. Next base: position 16,673 of record DIXG01000102.1, read on the forward strand.
GCGCGAAGGCATCCTTGTGCCCTGGCAAAAACAGCAGGCTGAAATGCTCAAACCCGCCGCAGACCTTTTCTCAGCCGACCAGGGCGGATTGGTCTATCAACCCAGGATCGGCGTTCACAAAAACGTGGCGGAGATCGACTTCGTCTCGCTCTATCCTGCCATCATGGTCTATTTCAATATCTCACCCGAAACCATTCTGACAAATCCGGATGCAGACAACATCGTGCCCGCCCTTGGGCTGGGGATTGATACCAGCCAGGAAGGGCTGATCCCCAAAGCCCTGCGTCCTCTATTGGAAAAACGGATCGAATTCAAAAAACATCTCGCCAACACGCCATCCTGGGATCCCTTTCGCAAGAATTTCAAACGGCGCGCTTCAGCGTTGAAATGGCTGCTGGTGACCTGTTTTGGCTACCTGGGCTACAAAAATGCCCGGTTTGGGCGCATTGAAGCCCACCAGGCAGTGACAGCCTATGGACGCGAGGCGCTCCTGCGCGCCAAAGAGACTGCCGAAGATATGGGGTTTGAAGTCATTCAACTTTATGTGGACGGTCTGTGGGTACAGCACCCTGACAAAACACGTCCAGAAGACATTGAACCCCTCCTGCTCGAAATCCAGGAGCGCACCGGACTGCCCATCTCGCTGGATGGCATCTACCGATGGGTGATCTTCGTTGGCTCACGCCAGAACAAGGACCGACCGGTGGCAAATCGCTATTTTGGTGTTTTTCAGGACGGCACGATCAAAGTGCGTGGTATTGATGCCCGACGGCGAGACAGCACCCCCTTTGTCTCACAATCTCAGATGCATCTCCTGGAACTGCTGGCAAGTTATGACTCGCCGGAAGATGCACTGCCGGAAGCTATCAGGTATCTGCAAGAGCGGCTCAGGGCACTTCGCCAGGGGGAGATCAAGCTGCCTGATCTGCTCGTCAGGCAGCAGTTAGGGCGCAAACTTGAGGCTTACCGAACGCTTTCGCCTGCCGCGCTGGCTGTCTTGCAGCTGAAAGCCGTTGGCAAAGAAATGCGTCCCGGTCAGCGGGTGCCCTTTCTCTTCACACTGGGCAAACCGGGTGTGTTCGCCTGGGATCTGCCCCAAAAGCCCAATCCCAGCGCGATCGATGTGGCGCGCTATCAGCGCCTGCTGCTGCGCGCAGCAGGAATTGTGCTGGAATCCTGGGGGCTGGATGAGGAAAAGTTATCAGAAAAAGTGCTTTCCGGCGCCACCCAGCTGCAGCTACCGGTCACGCGTCAACAGCACCCGGGAGAGCACCGCTGCAATATTCCAGGCATCATCCATCCCACGGTGAATCGTTCCCTCGAAGGGCATCCCTATTAGTTTCATCGCCTGCCGCAGGTCCACCTCGCCCTTCAGCCCAAAGTGCAGTGCCAGCAGGTTCTTAACATTGATATGGGATCGGCCAAATGGGTAGGGAACGCCCCGGGACTCGCATTGCTTCATCAGCTGGATTCGATCATAATCACCATAGCTTGCCCAGGTATGGTGTTGAGATTGGTACTCTTCTCTCAGCAGCAGGCAAGCCTGTCGAAATGTCAGCCCCTCCGCCAGCATATCCGGGATCAACGTGGTCAGCTGGATGCAAAATTCACTGAGTGAAGATTGCTCGGGTTTGACAAGAATAGCTCTGGGTGCTGACCGCTCACCAGTCAACGTATCCAATTCGCACAGACCAATTTCGATTATTTCGCTGTGCTCACCCGCAGGGGGTTCGCCATCCCAACAGGTCGCCTCAAGATCAATCACGATAATCTTACCCAGCCTCTTTGTCATCACCCAGTCGCTCCATTTTCTTCAATTTTGCCTGATCGGCGCGCGTCATTCGCTGCACCACCAGGGTATAAGATTCGTCGATCATCTTCATTAATTCTGCATCCAGAACGCTCCCGTCCAGCGTCACTGTATTCCAATGCTTTTTGTTGAGATGGTAGCCCGGTCTGACCGCATCAAACAGATTCCGAAGGATGACTGCATCCACCGGGTCTGCCTTTAAAGAGATACTCAGCGGCGAAGCCTGCCAGGCAACCAGGGCAAACATCCTGTGCAGTACCTTAAAAACCAGTGTGTCCGCGCCAAAGGGCATATCGCGCCGCGCACCGACCTTACCCTCAAGATATGCACACAGGGTTTCATAATCCATTCAAATCGTCCTTTTGCGTTATCACTCCACCTTCAAAAACTCCACCGTTCCTGTCTCCAGGTCTACCACGCAAAATGAACGGGATTCCCGCCCTAATCCTCCCAATGCGCCAGGATTAACAATCCGGACGCCCTGAATCGTCTCATCACGCTTCTGATGCGTATGCCCGTGAAAGACCCATTGATACCGTCTCTCTTTCACCAGGAGCATCACGCGTCCCTCCAGGTGCCCGTGCGTCGCTGCTACAGGCACGCTCCCCAGTGAGCCCCTAAACACCAATCCCGCAAAATTATCCTCCCGCTGACGCTGCAGGCGGCTCTGGATGGCACCGGTCGCAAAGTCCATATTCCCAAAGGTGTAAATCAGTCGAAATCCTTGAAAATGAGAGACCATCTCCAGGCTGGTAAGATCACCGCAGTGGATCACAGTTTCAATACCACGCTCTCGAAACGTGTGTAAAACATAGGTCAGGTTCGAAAGCTGATCATGCGTATCTGACATCACCCCAATTTTCATCCAAGGACTCCTTCTCTCATCAAACCGATTATAAACGATATCGGAATTTCGACAGAATTTCACCCAATATCTTGCTGTGCCAGTTTGCGCATGTGGTAAAATTATAAAAGTGAAATTATTTCAGCTGAGTGACCTGATCGCACAGGTTAAAATATTTGCATGAAGTGGTCTACAGCAGATTGATAAGTCCGGGAGTTTTAATGCCATCCTCATTACAACAAGGGATAAATGCTGCAAAAGCGGGCAAAATGCAAGATGCGCTGGCACACTTGAAAGATGCCATCATCGAAGAGCCGCAAAACGCAGATGTTTGGGTCTGGATTGCAGCGATCATCGAGGACGCAGCCAAGCAAGAAATCTTCCTCAAAAAAGCGCTTGAAATTGACCCGGATAATATCCCAGCCCAGCGCGGCATGGCTTACCTCGATAAACGCAAACGGGATGAAGCCAGTGTGAAAGGGGATCACCTCTCAGATCACACCTCCCCCATCACCCCCTTTCCCAATAAAAATCGCCCTGAAGAGCAGGGAAAAAAGACCTCATGGGCAAAACCGGAAAAACGGGATCTCGAAAAGCTGGCTGTTCAACCTAAGAAAGAACCGGTCAAACAACCTAAGCAGGATCAAACCTCGCAGGAGTATCCAAAACTCAGCCCGTTGGAACTCGGTCTGCTGGGTGTGATCGTGATCGTCTTCACCTTCATTGGCTTATTGATCGCCAGCGCCGTTTTTGATTTCTCCCTCCCGTTGGATTTCCTAACCGGAAACCAGCCCAAACTCTCAACAGAGCCCCCATATCCTGGCGTTTTCCTTTACGAAAATGACGCCTTTATCGACATTCAAGCCCACACAGGCCCCCCAACTGTGGATATTGGCATCCCCACCAGCACGGTGCAGGAACCATTGATCGTCTTTTTCGGCATCGAACCCGAACTTGAAAAGATGCGTTTTATTTACCAAACCGGCGACTACCTGGCGTTCAACGAGTATCAAGGTAAAGGTAATTCACGCCTTTACCAGGCTGAACTGAGCCTGGAGCCTGGACTGTATTGCCTGCAAGAAACTGCTGAGTCATCCAGTTTGGAAGACTCTCGTTTTTGGTGTTTCAAAGTAGCTAACCCAACTGCTGAAGAATAGTAAAAATTCAGATATGACAGATGGAGTAATAATCTGTGAATATCTTCAGCTGTCAATTGTTATCAATCAATCTATAATCCTAAAGGCAAATAGATTGATCAATTAAAGGTGCGTATGTCACAAAATAAAATCATCGAAGCAAAATTTATCGCTCCTGACATCAAATGGTTCAGGGTTTTTGCACCTGTGATTGCTCGCAAGCGCAAGCCCGGTCAATTCGTGATCATCCGGGTTTCAGATCGGGGTGAGCGAATCCCCCTGACCATTGTCGATTCAGACGATGAAGCAGGCACCATCACCCTGATTGTGCAGGGGATCGGGAAATCCACCCAGGCGTTAAATCGGCTTGAAGTCGGAGATACCATCAAGGATCTGGTCGGTCCGCTGGGCAGACCCTCTGAAATTGAATATTATGGACACGTGGTTGTGATTGGCGGCGGCGTTGGCACCGCGGTCAGCTACCCGCAAGCCAAAGCCCTGAAGGACGCTGGCAATCAAATCACTGCCATCATCGGCGCCCGCACCAAAGAACTGGTCATCCTGGAAGAAGAAATGAATGCGTTTTCAGACCAGGTGCTGGTTTGCACAGATGACGGCTCCTACTGCTCCCTTGGGCTTGTCACGGACGAGCTCCAGGCATTGCTGGACGCTGACACATCCATTGATTACGTCCTCGCTGTTGGCCCACTGGAAATGATGAAAGCGGTAGCCGAAATCACCCGCCCTTACGGCATTAAAACCACCGCCAGTTTGAACTCGATCATGGTGGATGGCACGGGGATGTGCGGAGGATGCCGGGTTTCGGTGGGGGATACGATCAAATTCGCCTGTGTGGATGGACCCGAATTTGACGCCCACCTGGTTGATTTTGATGTGCTGATCAATCGCAATAACGCCTATTTCCACGAAGAAGAATGTGCTCTGGAAGCAGCAGCCAGAGAACTTGAAAAATCAAACCATCGCGAAAGAGTGAAAATCCCCAGGCAGCCCATGCCAGCCCGCGACCCCCAGGAGCGGACACGGGATTTCATTGAGGTGAACCTGGGCTTCACGGAAGCCCTCGTACAGCTCGAAGCTGAACGCTGTCTGAATTGCCGACGTCCCATTTGCGTTGACGGCTGCCCGGTCGGCGTCAGGATCCCGGAATTCATTCAATTGATCACTCAAAAAGACTACATCAAGGCTTCCCAACTGATCAAAGAGGACAATGTCCTTGCGGCAGTATGCGCCAGGGTTTGTCCCCAATCGGATCAATGTGAAGGCGCTTGCATACTCACCAGGCGGGGCGAATCCGTGGCAATTGGTGCCCTGTCGCGCTTTGTTTCCGACTACGAACGTGCCCACAGCGATCTCTCACATAAACCTATCCCAACGGATCAGAAAACAGGCAAAAAGGTGGCTGTGATCGGCTCCGGACCTGCCGGGTTATCTTGCGCCGGAGACTTGATCCGTTTGGGCCATGATGTGACAGTATTTGAAGCCTTCCATGAGTTTGGCGGCGTCCTGATCTATGGCATCCCTGAATTCCGCCTGCCCAAAGAGATTGTTCGGGAAGAAGTGAACGTTCTGGCAGAGCTCGGCGTGGAATTCAAACCCAATACGGTGATCGGTTTGGCTTACACGATTGATGAACTGATGGGCGAAGAAGGGTATGACGCTGTCTTCATTGGTGTGGGCGCTGGACTGCCCTATTTTATGAACATCCCGGGTGAAAACCTGGTCGGCGTCTATTCTTCCAACGAATTCCTCACCCGGGTTAACCTGATGAAGGCTTACGATTTTCCCAATTATGACACACCCGTGATCGACTGCCACAGCAAACATGTGGCGGTGATCGGCGGCGGCAACACCGCGCTTGACTCAGTGCGCGTTGCCCTGCGCCTGGGTGCTGCCAAAGCCAGCATTTTCTATCGGCGTACTGAACAGGAAATGCCCGCCCGATTGGAAGAAATCCATCACGCCAAAGAAGAAGGGGTGGAATTCAAGTTTCTGTGCAACCCGATTGCCTTTACCGGTGATGACAGAGGTTGGCTGAAGACCATGCGCCTGATCCAGATGGAATTGGGTGAACCGGATGCCTCAGGTAGACGGCGCCCTATACCGATCGCAGGATCGGAGCATGAAGTGTCGGTGGACCTGGTGATTGTCGCTATCGGTAATGGCTCTAATCCTATCCTTCAACGTACCACAGATGACCTGGCGTTTAACCGCTGGGGCAACATCATCGTTGATGAAAACACCATGGAAACCAGTAAACCCGGCGTCTATGCTGGTGGAGACATCGTCACCGGCGGTGCGACCGTGATCCTCGCCATGGGCGCAGGAAGGCAGGCTGCCCGTTCAATTGACGCCTACCTCAGGCAAAGCCCTGCGGTAGTTTAAGGAGCCCAGATGGCACACCCTCAGAAAATTGTATGCATCGGTGCGGGCAGTTACTCTTTTGGACTGACCACACTGGTGTCGCTGCTGCGCAGTGAGGTGTTGAAAGGCAGCCAGCTGGTGCTGGTCGATCGGCACGAAGCCCACCTGGAAATCATGGCTGAACTGGTGCAGTGGCTCAACCAGGCCTGGGACAGCCAGATGACCGTCAGCGCCCACACCGATCATCGTGCTGCCCTGCCCGGCGCCAATTTTGTGATCAACGCCATTGAGGTCAGCCCGCGCGAAGGGCTGTGGGAATCGGATTACCGCATTCCACTCAAATACGGCGTGCGCCAGCCTTATGCCGAAAACAGCGGTCCCGGGGGATTTGCCCATGCGGCGCGCAACATCATGCCAGTGCTGCAGATTGCGTGGGATATGGAAGTCCTTTGCCCCGATGCCTGGTTCATTAACTTCACCAACCCCATGCAGCGCATTTGCGCCGCAGTTCACCGCCATTCCAGCATCAAAGTCATCGGGCTCTGCCACCAGCTGGGGGCTGGCTATGCCATGGTCGGTAAGGCACTCGCAAAGGACCTGGACATCACCATTTCTCCCAGCTTTACCAGCACCCATGCCAGCCCCAGGTATTCCGCCGGTATGTTCGCTGTCTCGGTTCAGGCGCTGGAAAAAGTCAAAATCACTGCTGCCGGGCTGAACCATTTCACCTGGATGCTGGCGCTGCGTAACCGCCAGACGGGTGAAGACCTCTACCCGCGCTTTCGTGAGCGCTGGCAAAGGCTCCCCGAAGGCTTTGAACCCCTTACGCGGCGGGTATTTGATGCCTTTGGGCTGTTCCCCATCCCCGGCGATGAGCACCTGTGTGAATACCTGCCCTGGGTCAGTGACCCCACCACCCAACCCTGGGAAAAATATGAGCTTGAGCTCTATGAGTGGGCGGAACACAGCCAGGCGCGTGAAGACAAGTGGGTTGGGCTCCAGCAAGCCACCCAGACCCGCCAGAACCCTGAGGAATACGTCCCCAATTACAGCGAGGGTGCCCTGGAAGTGATCGAGAACATCGTCCAGGATAGCGACCTGCTCTGGGAAGCTGTCAACATTCCCAACGAAGGCCAGATCCCCAACCTGCCTGAGGGCGCAATCATCGAACTGCCCGGGCTGCTGAATGTCCGCGGCGCCACCGGCATCCCGCTTGGGCCATTACCGGAAGGTATTGCAGAACTGCTGCGCCGTGAGGTGACCATCAGCCACCTGTGCGTCGATTCCGTCGCGGCAGGCGACCGGGAACTTGCCCTGCAAGCCCTCCTGCTGGACCCCGTCATCCGGGATATGGATGTTGCCCGGCAGATTCTGGATGATTATCTGCTAACCTATCGCGAACACCTGCCCACATTCTGGAATTAATCATGTTGCTCGGCGTTCAGACTTTCATGGTAAAACTGATCCCATGTAAACCTGGTAACGGAGTAGAACATGAGTGAAACAAATTCAACGAACAACAGCAACCCCGCCCAAAAAACCGGGCTGGCGAAATTAATTGGCGAACCCCTGTCCAAGCATGGCTGGCCAAAATGGCTGGTTTACCTGATTTCAGCCTTCAGTCTGGTCTATATCCTCAACCCTACCCTGGGCGTATTTGAATTGATTCCCGACAACCTGCCCCTGGTTGGCAATATGGATGAGGGC
>DIXG01000097.1 GCA_002436005.1 Anaerolineaceae bacterium UBA6086
AATGACTTGTTTTTCAACACCCTCGCCATTAAAGGTGATAAATTTTTAATTTTGAAGTAAAATTAGTATCCTTCAGTGAGTTTATTGGTTAAACCTACTGAACATAACTGAACATTAATACCATGAGGGATCAGGATCATAACACAGCAGAAATGAAATATTTTTGGGATCTCCCACTTTTGATCCATCTGGCGGCATTGCTGGGGAAAATTTTGCCCCGCAAAGCAGGTTTGTGGCTGGCGGGTGTGATTGGTTCAAAGATCGGTAAGAACAAAGATAACCCAATGGTCAACGCCATTCGGGCAAACCAGTGGGTCATTCATCAAGGGTCGCTTTCACCTGACGAATTAGACGCATTGCCACAAATTATCTTCACCTCGGCAGCAAAATGCATGTTTGATTATTTTTATTTTATTTCCAGGCCGGTCAAACTCCACAATGTGGTCGATTTCAGCCCGGAGGTCAAAATTGCTTTTGAACGCATTAGAAATAATCAGCCCTGTGTGTTTGTCTGTCCTCATCTGAGCAATTTCGACCTGATGGGATATGTGCTCACACTGAACGGACTGGATGTCCAGGTGCTTTCGTTCCCGAATCCGACAGGCGCCTACAAAATGCAAAACCAGCTGCGCGAGAATCTTGGGATCAATGTGACACCGATGGGATTGACAGCCTTCCGTCAAGCCAGAAAGCGTCTCAAAGAAGGCGGCAGCATCCTCACCGGATTGGACAGGCCGCTGGAAGGAAATCTGCGGGAAAAGTATCAGCCAGAATTTTTTGGCCACACGAGCCATTTGCCGGTCACCTACGTTCGCATGGCAAAGGAAGCCAATGTCCCCGTGATGGTCATAGCGGCAACCTCGCAGCCAGGCGGCAGATATCAGCTGGAAGGCTCTGATCTGATCTGGATGGACGAAGCAGAGGACCTTGAAACCGAAATAATCCATAATGCCCAGAAGGTACTGCGCCAGGCAGAGCCCCTGATTAGGAAATTTTCACAGCAGTGGGCGATGTTCTACCCCATCTGGCCGCAATTTCTGGGTAAATAAACCAACTAAGCAAAGGTGTAAAAAATGCCAAAAGTCGAAAAACATAAACGAGAAAATGATATCCTGCTTGGCTTTCTTGAAAGGCCGGCACTCAAGTGGTTGGCAGCCCATATGCCAGCCTGGGTAAAGCCAGACACTTTAACCAGCCTTGGCATTTTTGCCTCCATTCTCATTTTCATCAGTTACAGCCTGACCAACATCAGTGACAATTTTTTGTGGCTTGCCAGCCTGGGTTTCATCCTCAACTGGTTTGGCGACAGCCTCGATGGCACCCTGGCACGCTATCGCAAGATTGAGCGCCCTCGCTACGGCTTCCTGATTGATCACTTTGTGGATGCGATCAGCGCAACCCTGATTTTCATCGGTCTTGGCATCTCTCCTTATGTCAATTTTTCCGTTGCTCTGATTGCCCTGGTGGGCTATTTGCTGCTCTCGATCATGGTCTACCTGATCACTTATGTGACCAACGTGTTCCAGATCACCAACCTGAAAATTGGCCCAACCGAAATCCGTGTGGTTGCCATACTGGCAAACACCGCCATGTTCATCGTAGGCAATCCTACCTTCAGCCTGCCCTATTTTGGGGAAACCAGCTTCTACACACTGATTGTTGGCGTGCTTGCATGCCTTATGATCATCTACTTCGTGGTTAACACCTCCATCCAGGCATACCGGCTGATGCTGCTTGATGAAAAACGCCTTGAGAGAAAACTGGCAAAGCAGAAACTGGTAGAAAACCAGCAGCAAGAAATTCAATAGTCCGCTGTTATGATCAAGCCATGATCAAAGTCCTTCACTTTGCAGATGCCCATATCGATATGGCTAATTACGGCCGGCATGACCCTGAGACCGGGCTGCCCTGCCGGGTGATGGATTTTCTTAAATCGCTTGATGAAATCATTCAAACGGCGATCGATGAAAAAGTAGATATGGTGATCTTCGCCGGTGACACTTACCGGGATCGCTCCCCTGCCCCCACCTATCAGCGTGAATGGGGTAAACGCATCATGCAGCTCTCACGCGCCGGCATCCCAACGCTGCTGCTCACCGGCAACCACGACATTTCCCCATCTACCGGGCGTGCACATGCCATCCAGGAGTATGCCACCCTGGAAGTTCCCCACATTCACGTGCTGGATAAGCCGCAGTTTCTCGGACCAGAGGAGCTGGAAGGGCTGCCCGTGCAGGTGCTGGCCCTGCCGTGGATTTCCCGGTCGGGCATGATGGCCAGCCTGGAGCTCAGCAGTACAGACCCGGCACAGGTGAACCTGGCGCTAAATCAGCGGCTGAGCGACCTGGTCGAAGACTGGCTCTCAAAGGCAGATCCCACTTTGCCCATTATTATGACGGCGCACGCCTCTGTGGAAGGCGCACAATATGGGACAGAGCGCCTGGTCAGACTGGGCGGCGATCTGGCGCTGCCGCCCGCTTTGGTCAAAGACCAGCGGCTGGATTATGTCGCGCTGGGGCATATTCACAAACCCCAAAATCTGAACGAGGGACACCATCCGCCCGTCATTTACCCCGGGTCGATTGAGCGGGTTGACTTTGGAGAGGCAAAGGACAAGAAATTCTTCATCACAGCCGAGATCACCAAAGGTCAGACGAAGGTGACCTGGCGTGAGCTCAAACACATCCGTCCATTTATTGAGATTCTTGTTCAACTTGAGACGGACACGGGCATTAACGATCGCTTACAATCCGCCCTACCCCCACAAGAAACCCTGAAAGATGCAATTGCAAAGATGGTGATTGAATATGAGCGGGATTGGGAATCCCTGATCGATGAATCTGCGCTGCATGCCCTCACTTCTGAAACTTTCGAATTTCACCTGATGAAGCGCCCTCAAATTGAGGCGCGCGTTCGCCTTCCCGAAGGTCGTACCGCCAGCAGCCTGGACGTGATTGAACTCCTCGATATTTACTGGCAGGCTAGCAGCCGAGAAATGGAAGAGGACCACAGAACACGTCTGGATCAGATTGCCAGATCAATTGTGAGCTCCGTTCAGACGGGTGAACAGGAATAGACAGATCAGAAACTTCCTATTCTGTGCTGAACGCTTGAAATTCCAGGCAATTTCCTTAAAATTAATTTCAGATTAAATTTTCATTTTCTTATCGGTACCGCAATCTTAGATTCTGCCCATCAACTCGGGAACTTTATTGAGGTATTATTCATCATATACTTGCAGGCGTGCTACGACACTGGAGTGAATCATGACCTCAACCCATCAAACCGATCAACCAGAGACAAGCATGAAATCCAACGCATGGCAGTGGATCTACCAGGTATTAATCTGGCCAAAGCGCACCTTCCAGGCGATTGCAGCAAATGGCAGGCGCTCCTGGCTGATCGCCATGGCATGTCTCTCCCTTGTTGCCATCCTCCTGTCGCTGGTCGGCGGTCCTGCCCGTCTGCGCCAGGTTCAGATGAACCAGGGAGAACTCCCTGAAGATTTTCAATACTGGTCAGAAGCCCAGCAAAATCAATATTTTTCTGGACAGCAAGCTGTTCAAAAGCCGCTCTTCATTTACATCCTGCCCCTCGTGGCTTCATTAACCAAACTTTGGATCGGATGGTTTATTTTCGGTTCAATCTTGCACCTCCTGATGACCTTCAAAGGATCCCGCCATCCGCAGGAATTTTACCTAAACCTTGTGGCATGGGCATCCATGCCCTTCTTGCTGCGGGGTCTGGTTCAGATCGTCCATATCCTTATTACCAAGAATGCGATTACTGAACCAGGATTATCCGGGTTCCTTGGAGATGCGGATGGCAGGCTGCTGGACTATGCCCGCGTGCTCCTCTCGATGGTGGATATCTATGCGATCTGGTTCCTGGTTTTGATATTTATCGGCAGCGCACCGATTTCCGGGTTAAAGCCCTCCAAAGCGCGCTGGGCAGTTTTGTGGTCCAGCCTGATCTACATCATCCTGGCTTCACTCCCAGCCTTCCTGATGGATCAACTCTCCAACATCGGTACCATCCAACCCTTCATCATGTTCTAAGATCTCCTGCAAATGGCATTTATTTCGATCCGTAACCTGAAAAAATACTATGAAATGGGAACCGTCACTGTAAAGGCGTTGGATGGCGTTGACCTGGACCTGGAGCACCGATCCATGGCGGTGGTCATGGGTCCATCTGGCTCCGGCAAAAGCACCTTGCTCCACCTCCTTGGCGGGCTGGACCGACCCACCGCAGGTGAAATCCACGTTAACGGCGGTGAATTGACCCATATGGACGAAAATGACCTGGCTGTTTTTCGCCGTGAGACGGTCGGGTTTGTCTTCCAGGCTTTCAATTTGATCGAAACGCTCACAGCGGTAGAAAATGTGGGACTGCCCATGCGCTTCATGAACATTCCCAAAAAGCTCCGCCACGAAAAAGCCATGCACTATATGGAAGAGGTGGGGATTGCTGATCGAGCAGACCACAGACCCTCTGAGCTTTCTGGCGGACAGCAGCAGCGGGTAGCCATCGCACGGGCGCTGGTGAACGAACCAACGATGATTTTAGCGGATGAGCCAACAGGCAATCTCGATTCTACCAGCGGTTGGTCCATCATGGAAATCTTAGCCCAGTTAAATCAATCAGGACGAACCGTCCTCATCGTCACCCATGACCCAAGGATCGGTCAATTCACAGATCACATCATCCACATTTTGGATGGTGTGATTGTGCCAGAGCTGACCGATCAACTTTTAGAACAATTTTCATCTCAAGGATAAGAATCATGAAAAAGACCTGCATCATTTTCCTGTTTATCGTCTTTCTGTTCTCATTTCTGCCGCAGCAAAAAGTTGCCGCCCAGGAAACAAAACAGCCTGTAGTGATCGTTTCTAACTACTTCGCTAAGTCCGAACCCACTCGCGGCGGGGATTTTGAAATGGGGATCACGTTTCTCAATAGCGGAAAAAGGGCTGCCTATAATCTGATGATTGAGTTCATCCCGGGTGAACTGATTCCCAGGGACAACGGCGGTATTCAGACCATCTATCAGCTGATTGCCGGCGAATCCAAAGGCATTGCGCAAAATTTTTCGGTCAGTGCAGATTTGTGGGGGGCACAAGTCGCATCCACCACGGTCAACATTCAATATACAGACGACAAAGGTAATGCCTACTCGGACACCTTCACGCTGGTGGTTGATCTCTATCAGCCGCCGTATGTTGCGGCGCAAGCCACACCCACCCCAACCCCAGCCCCCATTATCCAGCCGCAGCTTGTGATCGAGTCTTATGAAACAGACCAGGATATCTTACAACCCGGGTCCACCTTCGAGTTGACCCTGCGCGTGAAGAATTTGGGCAACGCACCTGCCAAAACGGTCTCTCTGGTGCTGGGCGGCGGAAACATTGAGATCAATCCCGAAGGAACCCCTCAACCGGGCGTGTCGGGAAGCGGCGGCGACTTTGCAAATTTTGCTCCGCTGGAATCCTCCAATATCAAATACATCGGGGACATCCTGCCAGGCGAGACGGTCGTCGCCACACAAAAAATCATCGTCAATGTCTCAACAACGCCCGGTGCCTATTCAATGAAATATTCCTTCATTTACCTGACGGAGGACGGGACAAAAATCATTGACGACCAGGTAGTCACTTTGTTGATCTACCGCCTGCCAAATATTGAAGTGGGCTTTTACCAGGATCCTGGTCCGCTTTTCGCCTTTCAACCCAATAACCTGCCCTTGCAGATCACCAATATGAGCCGGTCCAGTGTGGTGCTGGGCAGCATGGAGGTGCAAGCCGATAACGCCACGCTGGAAAATAACACAGCCATTGTCGGTCCCATCGAGGCAGGCTTTTATTTCACACTTGACACAATGATCATCCCCGATGAGAGCGGTCCGCTGACACTGCGAGTGTTGATCAACTACACCGATGACTTCAACCAGCCCCGGGTTCACGAAGCAACACTGGATCTGGAAGTGATCGAAATGGAGTCCATGCCCGAACCCGGATACCCGGGTGAATATGGCGAAGAAATGGGACCAGATGTGGTCGGTCCTGGCGAGATGCCCGATGGCGGCACCGGTTCAACAGAGACGTTTTGGCAGAAGATCGTTCGGTTTTTCAGAGGCCTCTTTGGTCTGGGCTCCGGACAAAAGAATGAGATTCCCCAGGATTACCCCATGGAAGTCCCTATGGAAAGACCCATCATAGAACCTTGACAATGATGGCTTTGGAATACGAGGTTTTTAATGAAACTGCGTGAATTGACCAGTTTGATCTTTCTCAATCTTAACCGGCGAAAAGGGCGGGTGCTGCTCACTGCGATTGGCGTCGTGATCGGCACAGCTGCTATCGTGGTGCTGGTTTCGCTTGCCCAGGGATTACAGAAAAATGCAAACGAACAATTCGGCAATATCGCAGAACTCTCCAGGGTCAACGTCTCTCCCAACTGGGAAAGGGCAATGGAAGCGATGGAAAGCGGCCCGGGCGGCATGCCGTCAGGCGAAATGCCACAACCTGACCCCATCACCCCGGCAGCCATCGAAGCCTTTGCTGCCATCCCCGGCGTCAGTGCGGTCATCCCCAGAGCCTCAGTGATGGGTGGCACCGTCATGAAATACGGCAATCTTGAAGCCTATGCCTACATCATCGGGGTTGGCACAGATGATTTTTCAATCTTGAACTACCCGATGAAATCTGGCGTTGCAGACCTCAAAAAAGGGGAGTTAATCCTCGGAGAAGAAGTCCTGAAACAATTCTACAATCCCTCCATGAGACCCGGGCAGGAACCCCCACCCCCACCAGAGCTGCAGGACCAAACTATCAATTTGGAAGTGACCAAATGGACAGTGGATGAAAACGGCAACGGCATTGAAACCAAAAAAGTGCTGCGGATGAAGGTGGTTGGCATCATTCAAGCCTCACGCAGCGAAGCGGACTATGCCGTCTATATGTCGTTGGACCAGGTGCTCGACCTCAATGCCTGGGTGAACGGCCGCCGATTCGATCCAAACAAGGATGGCTTTGAAATGGCGATGGTCATTGTTGAGGACCGCAGCATGGCGCTGGATGTTGCCAACCAGATCAATGAAATGGGGTTTATGGCTTATACCCCCCAGGAATTTATCGAGGGTGTCAACAGCTTCTATGTGGTGCTGCAGGTCATCTTTGGTGGGGTTGGCGGGGTAGCCCTGCTGGTGGCAGCCATCGGGATTGCCAATACGATGACCATGGCCATCCTCGAAAGAACGCGGGAGATCGGACTGATGAAAGCCCTCGGTGCCACCAACAAGGATGTGTTGAGCATGTTCCTTGGAGAAGCTGCCGGGATCGGATTTATCGGTGGTGTGGGGGGGATATTTCTTTCCCTTTTGATTGGCGAACTGATCAATATCTTTGGCAATGTCTATTTTTCAAGCCAAACCACCTCAATGTATGGCGGCGGGGGCGGGGGCATCTCAGTAGACATGCCCCTGTGGCTGATTGTATTTGCCCTCCTGTTCTCTACAATGATCGGCCTTGTATCGGGGTTATATCCTGCCTTGCGGGCTGCCTCATTGGTGCCGGTCAGGGCGCTGAAATATGAGTGACATACTGCAGCTGCTGATCAGTAAACGATTGCTTTTTCACCGCACATGAACCGCTTGACACCTGCCTCCGATTTCCGTATAATACCTTACGCATTCCTCGATAGCTCAATTGGCAGAGCGAGCGGCTGTTAACCGTTAGGTTCCTGGTTCGAGTCCAGGTCGAGGAGTCTTTTTCTTTTAAGAGGTAAGATACTTACAAACAGTAATACAATGCCATAACACATTCCGGTTTCCAGGCTCATAAAGGACCAATCCATGACCCCGGCAGATGAGTTGCTAAAACGTATAACCAGTTGGGCTAAAGAAAAGGATGATATCCGTGCTGCCATTTTGATTGGTTCACGCGCCCGCAAAGGCGATGTGGATCCGCTTTCGGATATTGACCTTCACCTGTTTTCAACCGATATCGTCCACTATTTTGAGGACGACGCCTGGTTACATCAACTTGGCACAGTTTGGCTCACACGCCAACTGCGGGAATCAAACACCTGTAAGGTGATTTATGAAGACGGGCTGATGGTTGAATTCTTTTTCTCGCAGGTTGAAGCACTCGTACCAATACAAGCAGAACTGCCCACCCAGTATCAAACAGGTTATAAAATCCTTTTTGATAAGGACAGGCTGGCGCGCCGACTGCCCAAAGCCAGCGGATTGCAACCCACACTGGTTCTTCCAACAGATAAGCAATTTGAAGACGAGGTTGAAGCCTTTTGGTGGGATGCCTTCCAATATACAAAATATCTCTGGCGAGATGAGCTTTGGCGCTGCAAACATTACGACTGGCATCTTAAGCAGCACCTGCTTAAGATGATGGGCTGGCATGCCCTGCTGTGCCGCAAGCAAACACATTTCACGACCTACCAGGGAACCCACCTGAACCAATGGGTAGATCCTGAAGTCTATATCGGGTTGATGGCCGCCTTTGGCCGCTTCTACCCTGCGGATAGCTGGCGCGCGCTGGACGAGACCACCAAGATTTACGCCAGCCTGGTCGAAGAAGTGGCACAAGCACTGAACGTGAAGTCGTTCACACCGCTGAGAGATCAGTTTAAATCCTGGAAGAACGCTCTGTTGGAAGTTGAATGAAAGCAGACCAGTGATATATTAAAACATCAGCACACGATTTTTCTGAGCATCGCACAAAAACCTATTGACCTGCCCTTCTCGATGAAGTTATAATCTAACAAGTCTGGAATATGCTTTTTGATCATAAACGCAATTATCCCCCCACCCCTGGTTTACGCCGGCCGGGGGTTTTTTTTATTCCAGCCATGAGCCATTTTCGGCACCTCCAACCCGGGATTCACCGCCATATCCCCTCTCAGTGAATTGACTTGCGTATCATCAATGGATATAATTCTTATTGAAACATTTTTTCAATAAGGATGGCGATGGATTTACAGCTCAAACTCAACCAGCAAGGTCTTCGGCTCACCCGCCCGCGCAGAGTGGTGATGAACATTCTGCAATCTGCCCCCATGCCGCTTGCACCACAGGCTATCTTCAAAACAGCGGTAAACAGCCAGGAGGAGATCAGCCTGGTGTCAGTCTATCGCACGCTCGATTTACTTGAAGAGTTGAGCCTCGTGCGCAAAGTGCACGGCCACGACGGGTGCCACGGTTACGTTCTGGCGTCTCCTGGCCATCACCACCACATTATCTGCCAGCAATGCGGCAGGGCTGTCGAATTCACCGGCATAGGAGACCTGGCAGACGTGTTCGAGCGTATTGTGGCTGAAACCGGGTTTGATGTGGATGATCATCTCCTGCAGCTCTATGGGTTTTGCCCCCAATGCCAGAAAGAAAAAACAGAGAAATGAAAACAAAATCCTTCACTGCGCTTCTCAGAATGGTCGCGATCCCCCTGCTGTTGCTGCTTGGTGCCTGCCAAACAGCGCCTGCTCATAATCAACCGCCTGTAAATGGCGTCCCCCAGGTGACGGTCAGCATTCCTCCGCAGGCATTCTTCGTTGAACGTATTGCAGGCGATGCCATCTCGGTCAATGTGATGGTGCAGCCAGGCGACAACGTTCACACCTATGAACCTTCCCCCGAGCAAATGAAAATGGTGAGCAATTCGCAAATTTTCTTCAGCATTGGGGTGGAATACGAGGAAAACTGGATTCCGCGCTTCACGGATATCAACCCCCAGATGGCGGTGGTGGACAGCGCGGCGGGCATCCAAAGAATTGAAGCAGCCGACCCGCATGAACATGAGGAGGATGTTGATTCCCACGACAATGAACCAGCCGACCACGGCCTCGATCCGCACGTCTGGCTGGCACCCGATCATGGTAAGCGCATTGCTGAGAATATCCTCGTAGCGCTCGTCGAGCTGGTACCAAGCAAAGCGGAGCACTTTCAAGAAAATTATGAGTCGTTGATCACTGAGATTGACGAACTGGACGCAAAAATCAGCACTGCCCTGGCAAACCTCGATAATCGGCGGTTCATGGTTTACCACCCAGCCTGGGGGTATTTTGCAGAGCAATATCAGCTCACACAATTTCCTATTGAAATTGGTGGGCAAGAACCAAGCGCACGCGAACTGGCAGAACTGGTCAAGCTTGCCCGGCAGGAAAATATCAAGGTTATTTTTGTCCAACCTGCGTTCAACACAGCCAATGCAGAAACCCTGGCAAATGAGCTTGATGCGGAAGTGGTGCTGATTGATCCCCTCGATTATGATTGGCTGGAAAACCTCAACACAGCCGCAGAGGCATTTGCCAATGCACTCAGCCAATAATCACATAACCGCTGGGAAACAAACCGGAGACATAAAATTTATGCCACAAACATTTCAAAAAAGCAGCAATTCTACCCTGATTGAAATCGAAAACCTGCATGCGGGCTATAACGGCGAAGCAGTACTGCAAGACATCAACTTCACCATCCAGGAAGGCGACTTCATCGGCCTGATCGGACCCAATGGCGGAGGAAAAACCACCTTATTAAAAATCATTTTAGGTCTGCTGACGCCCAAGAAAGGGCGAATCTCCGTGATGGGAAAACTGCCCCAGGACGGCCGCCAGCACATTGGCTACGTTCCTCAATTCGCAGATTTCGATTCCGATTTTCCCATCAGCGTGCGCGATGTGGTGCGTATGGGCCGCCTGAGCGGCAAGCGGCTCTTCAAACGGCTAAATACAGAAGATGACGCGATTGTTGAAGAGCGGCTGGATTGGGTGGACATGCGAGACCACATGGATCGATCCTTAAAAGAACTTTCCGGTGGACAGCGCCAGCGGGTCTATATCGCCCGAGCATTGGCAACAGACCCAAAAATCTTGATGCTGGACGAACCGACCAACAGCGTTGACTACGAATCCCGCACAAAAATTTACGACCTGCTGCACACCATCAACGAACAGGGCATCACCATCCTGATGGTTTCGCACGACTTGAATGTGATCTCGAGCTATGTTAAGACGATTGGCTGTTTGAACCGACAGATGCACTACCACAGCGAAAAAGAGATCACAGCCGAGATGTTCAATGCGGCTTACGACTGCCCGGTTGAACTGATTGCCCATGGCTTGCCGCACCGCGTGCTGGCAGAACACAAGGAGGCGCGTTGATGGTTGAACTGCTCAGTTATGGTTTTATGCGCAATGCCCTGATGGCGGGCGTGCTGGTCAGTCTGGCTTGCGGCATCATCGGCACCCTCGTCGTGCTCAAGCGCATGGTGTTCATCTCTGGCGGCGTTGCCCACACAGCCTATGGCGGGGTTGGCATGGCATTTTATTTTGGCGTTAACCCTGTGCTGGGCGCAGTCGTTTTCTCTCTGCTGGCTTCCTTTCTGATGGGATACGTGCAGCGTCAGACCCGTCAACGGCAGGACACCCTGATCGGCGTCATGTGGGCAATTGGCATGGCGATTGGAATCATTTTTGCAGATCTGACCCCGGGCTATAAGGCAGACCTGATGAGTTACTTATTCGGCAGCATCTTGGCTGTCACCAATGCCGATTTGTGGCTGATGCTGGTGATTGACTTGCTCGTTATTGGGCTGGTGATCGCGTTTTATAAAGAGCTGCAGGCTTCTGCGTTTGATGAGACCTTCTCTCGCGTTCGTAATTTGCCGGTGGATTTCCTCTACCTGGTTTTGATCACGATGATCGGGTTGGTGGTGGTGATGATGATGCGAGTTGTGGGCTTGATCATGATCATTGCGCTGCTCACCGTCCCGGCAGCAATCGGGTCGCTTTTCCTCAAGGACATGAAGCACATCATGGGGTTGTCCACCGTGTTGAGCCTGGTTTTCACCTCAGGTGGGTTACTGATCTCTTATTTCTTCAACCTGACTTCTGGTGCCACAATCATTTTATTTGCAGGTGGCGCTTACCTTGCCGCCCTCGTACTGCATCGTTTTTGCCGCCGCTGCCCCAACGCATAGCCAGGTTTTACTCTACATCTGATCAAGTGGGGGAATACTTTTCAGTATATAATTATGGATAGAGATATATTGCGTAAAGGAGGCTGCAATGTTTAAAAAGTGGATCCTGATAGCAATTAGCATGTTTGTCTTATTATCATTGATTGTCGCCTGTGCACAAACGGAGCCAGCACCCCTCCCTGAAGCGGGCGAAGAGAACGTTGAAGTTGAGGCGCTGATCATCGAAAAGTGCGGCACCTGCCACACAGCTGATCGTGTATTCAATGAAAATTACACCGAGCAAGGCTGGTCGGATGTGTTCGATGAAATGATTGAAAAGGGCGCAAAAGTCAGCCCGGATGAGAAAGAAATCATGATCGATTGGCTGCTTGCCCGGTAGATTTCTGTTTGCCTTCAAGCGCAACCATTTTAAATTTTAAAATGCAGCTGTTGTTCTATCCACAATAAGCAGAAAATATGGACGAGCACAGTATAATATTGAATGTTTAACACCCTCAGACAAGGAAAATGAAGATGAAGGAGGAGGATTATGATCAAAGACACACTACGCGAAGCCGCTGAACGTATGCAAACCATTCTGGATGTATTGGATGAAGACCTGGCTTCAATCCGAACGGGAAGGGCTGCACCAGGACTGGTGGAACGCATGCCTGTGGATTATTATGGCATACAAACACCGCTAATCCAGCTCGCCACGATCAGCGTTCCCGAGCCGCGCCAGCTCTTGATCCGTCCCTTTGATCCTGCTTCTCTCAAAGACATCGAACGCGCCATCCTGGCATCGGATCTGGGACTCACGCCCAACAGTGATGGTAAAGTCATCCGGCTTTCCCTGCCGCAGCTTACAGAAGAACGCCGGCGGGAGCTGGTTCGGATTGTGAACAACCGCATGGAAGAAACCCGGGTCAAGATCCGCAATGTCCGCCGTGACCTGATCAAAGATTTGCGCGATTTCGAAAAGGAAGGCTTGATTTCAGAAGATGAACAGGAACGTGGCGAAAAAGATTTGCAGGAGTTAACCGACAGGATGATTGAGAAGGTTGACGAAGCTGGCGATCGCAAAGAAAAAGAGATCATGGAAGTCTGATCCCGATGACAACTGAATCACCTTCCCTTCCCTTTGACAATATTCCCCGCCATGTTGCCATCATTATGGATGGCAACGGCCGATGGGCAAAACAACGCGGGCTGCCGCGTCTGGCCGGGCACCGCGCTGGCGCAGAAAACCTGCGGGCAATCATTCGCGCCAGCGCTGAATTTGGAATCCAATATCTGACGCTTTACGCTTTTTCAACTGAAAACTGGTCTCGTCCGCGCGCAGAAATCGACGGTTTGATGCGCATCCTTTCGGATGTGATCGACCGAGAAATGGGCGAACTGCACAAAGAGGGCGCCAGGCTGGTCCATATTGGTCACCTGGATGGGCTCTCGAACGTCTTACAGAATAAGGTGCGCCAAGCTATCGAGATGACAAAGGACAACCAGCGCATCACGATCGTTTTGGCATTCAATTACGGTGGGCGCGATGAAATCATTACCGGCATCAAACAGATGCTGGAAGATGGTGTCGATCCTGAAATCGTGGACGCCGACCTGGTGAGCCAGTATATGTTTACAAAAGACCTGCCCGACCCCGATCTTGTCATCCGCACCTCAGGCGAACAGCGCACCAGCAACTTCCTCACCTGGCAGACTGTGTATTCAGAATGGTATTTCTCACCGGTGTATTGGCCTGATTTTGATAAGGAAGAACTGCGGAAAGCAATCGAAGACTACAACAAACGCAACCGTCGTTTTGGCGGACTGCAAGACAATTCTTGATAAATCGCTCAGAGGCAATATGCTTTCACAACGTGTAAAAGCCGCCCTGGTTTTTATCCCCCTGATCCTGATTCTGATCTATTTTGGCGGCTGGGCATTTAACAGCTTCATCGGGCTCGTTTTGCTGGTGGCTGCTGTGGAATTCACCCAACTTCTTGCCCGAACAGGCTATCACCCCACCCTTCCGCTTGTGCTTTTCGGAGTGCTCCTGTTCCTCCTGCAGCGATGGTTTTTTCCCGCTCAATACCTGGGTATCCTGTTCACCCTCCTTCTGGTGATATTGGTCCTGGTTGCCCTGATCCAATATGAAAGCGGGACGAGTGACTCTGGGCTCACCTTTGCCATCAACCTGGCAATCATATTCTATCTGGGCTGGGTGGGTAGCTTTTTTATTTCCTTGCGAAACCTGCCGGATGGATTGGGCTGGACGCTGACCGCCCTGCCCGCTGTCTGGCTGGCAGATAGCGGCGCCTATTTCATCGGTCGCTGGTTGGGAAAGCGAAAGATGTCGCCCCGTCTCAGCCCGGGGAAAACCTGGGCTGGATTAGCAGGTGCACTACTCACCGGTGCTGCCAGCGGTCCATTATTAATCTTGTTGTGGCGCGCGATTGGCTTTTTGCCTATAGTGACACCCCTCTGGCAGGGCGCTGTGATGGGCTTGATCCTGGCTGTGCTCACACCGATGGGTGATTTGTTCATCAGCCTTTTCAAACGGACAGCAGGCGTGAAGGACACCGGGAATATCATCCCGGGGCACGGCGGGTTCCTTGATCGAATTGACACCTGGATCTGGGCAGCCATGCTGGGTTACTACCTGGTGCAGATCTTTCAATCCATTTAATATTCCAGGCAATACGCCTGATCACATCCTGCTGCCTCCGCAACCATTATTGTTGATTCACCCAATTCCACAGGGAAGATCATTATGAAACCTTATGTCACCTCTGAAAATATGACTGAGAAAACACAGACCTGGCTTGATAAAATTGCGCCTTACAATACGCATGAAATGCAGGTGAACCTGAACGCATGCGCCTTGATGATCGTGGATATGCAGTATTTCTTTCTTGAACCCGACTCACCCACATTCACCATCGGCGGTCCTGCCATCCTGCCCAACGCGAAACGGCTGCTGCATGCTTTTCGCCAGCCACACCGCCCAGTCATTTTTACCCGTCATGTGCATCACCCCAATGATCTGGATGCCGGTATCATGGGTTGGTGGTGGGAGGGGAAATGTATTGAGGGATCGCCAGAAAGTGAAATTCAAGCAGAGCTCGCTCCCCTGCCTCACGAAAAAGTGATTTTCAAACACCGCTATTCCGCTTTTTATAATACCGACCTGGAAACGGTCTTACGCTGCCTGAAAATTGAGGATATCGTCATTTCCGGCGTAATGACCAATATGTGCGTTGAATCTACTGCTCGTGATGCGTATTTCCGTGATTATCGGGTCTTTATCCCGGCTGATGGCACCGGCTCGATCAACGAAGAAATGCACCTGGCAAGCCTGATGAACCTTGCCCTCGGTTTTGCCCACGTCACCACAACGGACGTAATCCTTTCACAACTCGCCTTTTAGGTTGATGGGTGAGCCGTCACCATCTCACATACTAAATAGCAAATGCCAAGTCCTGTTTGCAGATTTGAATTTCAACTGCAGCACCTTGTGTCATGGCAGTCCAAAATAAATTTTCCACTCCCCGCCCACAGGCTGCTGAATTTGTGAAGCCAATCCTACGATCACAACCCATGTCTTTCCAGGTTTAAGCGGAAGCGGTGCGCCATCCGGTAATTCAAAAATGATCGGACGATCGGGCACAGGCGCACGCCAGGTGCCATAGATCAACCCACCATCACGAAAGAGCATTGCGGGCTGCAGGCCAACCGCTTCTGTGATGACAATATCATGCAGCGATGGGGCATATTCTATATACTCAGCAAGCATCACCACAATGTTGTCAAAAGCTACCGGCAGCGTGTTGTTGC
This sequence comes from Anaerolineaceae bacterium UBA6086, assembly GCA_002436005.1. Classification (GTDB taxonomy): domain Bacteria; phylum Chloroflexota; class Anaerolineae; order Anaerolineales; family Anaerolineaceae; genus Brevifilum. Next base: position 15,804 of record DIXG01000097.1, read on the forward strand.
GGTCCGTCATGGGTTCCATTTCAAGGATCCCATCAACATCTTCTTCCATCCAGAGGTGGTATTTCCCGTCCTCACGCTGATATTGCCATTCCAT
>DIXG01000060.1:0-2308 GCA_002436005.1 Anaerolineaceae bacterium UBA6086
TAAGGTACCAAAACACGTGGGACACAGGGCGTATCCGACCCATCCCACAATAAGGGTGGTATGGTAAAATCCTGCTATGAAAAAGCATACACAACGCTGGGTGATCTGGGTCGGTCTGGCAATTTCAGCGATCTTTTTATACCTGGCATTCAGGCAGATCAGTTATGCCGATTTGTGGGCTACCTTGCTTCAATCCAGGCTGTGGTGGCTGATTCCCGGATTGGCAATCTATTCCTGCAGCATGCTGGTGCGCACCTGGCGCTGGCAATATTTACTCAACCCGATCCAAAAGGTTTCGGCAAAGTCACTCTGGTCCACCATCTTCATTGGCTACATGGGGAATAACGTCTTTCCACTGCGTATGGGCGAGGTGCTACGCACCATCGTGCTCAAACGCCGCCATGATATCGCCATCTCAGCCAGCCTGGCGACCATCGTGGTTGAGAAAATATTTGATGCCGTGGTAATCCTCGGGTTTGTCCTGCTCAACCTGGGGCAATTAACTGCACTCCCAGGCGCTACCAGTTTCGCCCAGTTGGGTAGCCTGGCGACCTGGGCGGCTATCCTCTTTGCTGCCGGGCTGGCAGTCTTCTTTGCCATCGCCCTGTTCCCAAAGCCTGCTGCGCAGGTCATTCACAGGGTCCTGAAAGCCCTCCTGCCAGAACGCTTCCGTGAACCCGTGGTCAACATTGCAGATCGCTTTTTGGATGGACTGAAAAGCCTGCGATCGCCGAGAGAGGCGATTATGATCTTTCTAACTTCGGTTTTGGTCTGGCTGCTGGAAACCGGCTTATATTGGAGTGTAAGCCAGGCTTCAGGGTTGGGACTCAACTTTCGCCAGCTATTGCTCTTGAATGGCGTGGTCAATATGGTGCTGCTGATTCCTGCTGCGCCGGGTGGGCTGGGCACCTTTGATGCGGCTGGCAGGGCAATACTGCAGGCTTTCGGCATCCAGCCTGAACCTGCCCTGGGCTACACGCTGATCCTGCGCATGGCATTATGGATCCCGGTCACCTTGCTCGGGGCATACTATTTCGTGCACGAGGGGCTTAAATGGACTGTGGATCTCAAGACGATGCAAAACCAGGCAGAGCTCTCACAAAACGACGACACAAAAGGAAGTGCGCATGAAGGATAAGCCACAAAACATCGCAATTATTGGGGCTGGGATTGGCGGACTATCTGCTGCCTATGATCTGGTTCGCGCTGGTCGTGCCGTCACGATCTACGAAGCAGCCGATCATGTTGGCGGTTTGGCTGCCGGGTTCAAGGAGCCCCACTGGGATTGGACGGTGGAGCGTTTTTATCATCACTGGTTCCATTCTGACCAACACATACTTGGCTTGATTGATGAGCTGGGCTGGTCGGACCAGGTGCGCTTCCCGCGGCCTGTCACGGTGATGTATCACAAAGGCAAGTTTTATCCCTTCGACTCCATCCCTGCCGCGCTCATGTACCCCGGGTTAGGCTGGGGCATCAATAAGATCCGCTTTGGCTTGGTGGGTCTCTACCTCAAGTTCACACGCAACTGGCAAGCCCTGGAAAAAACAACCGTGGACGCCTGGATGCGCAAATGGGCAGGTGATTCCGTCTATGAATCCATGTGGGAACCGATGATGATCGGGAAATTTGGTGAGGAATATGCCAAAGTCGTCAATATGGCATGGATGTGGGCTCGCCTGCACGCCCGGACTACACGGTTGGGCACTTTTACCGGCGGTTTCCAGGTTTTTGCCAATCAATTCGCCGAACGCCTGCGCCAGATGGGGGTTGACATTCAGCTGAACGCACGGGTGAATGCCATCTCACCAGAACCAAATGGGCAGGTCGCCATCTGCATGGGGGAAAATCTTAAAACGTCCTATGACCAGATTCTCGTGACCACCTCCCCGGACTTGCTGGCACATCTTGCGCCTGATTTGCCACAGTCCTATCTGCAAGGGTTGCTCTCGCTGAAAAGTATGGGCGCGGTGGTGATGATCTTCTCGCTCGAACACCAGCTCTCAGAACAAGGCTACTACTGGTATAACATTCCAAAGTCGGCTGGCTTCCCGTTCCTCTCACTGGTGGAACATACCAATTTCATCCCCCCAGAACACTTCGGCGGTGACCACATCCTCTATGTGGGCGATTACCTGCCGCAAGACCATGAGAACTTTGACCTAACACAGGATGAACTCGCCGATCGTTTCATCCCCCATTTTAAGAAATTCAATCTTTCCTTTTCGCCAGATTGGATCAAGAATACATGGCTCTTCCGCACAAGGTATGCCCAACCCATTCCGCTGGTCAACCACTCTCAAAATAT
>DIXG01000060.1:2434-4633 GCA_002436005.1 Anaerolineaceae bacterium UBA6086
GTCTTAAAGAATGCCAAATTTTTAGCAAAAATGGGGGTTTTTGGCTTGAGACTATTTGGATATGCGGTTAGAATCCTACTACTAAACCTCCATGGAATGAACAGGTTTCACTCCCTGGGTTGATTTATCATCTGGCAAATACCCCACTGAATCCCATCACCAGTGGTTTTTTATTAGATTTTGCCAACAAAGAGATGGGTCCTTTGAGAAGTAAATAAGAGAGGAATAATTCATGAATGCAGAGCAAGCCTGGCAAGCTACCCTCGGTCAGCTTCAACTCGAAATGTCAAGAGCATCCTATGATACCTGGGTAAGCAGTGCTGAGCTGCTCGGTTATGATGAAGACTCCGCCTGTTTTGAGATTGGCGTCAAGAATGCCTATGCACGTGATTGGCTGGAAGATCGATTGAGCTCCACGCTGGCAAGACTGCTGACCGGCATGATGGGCAGGCCTATCACGACCCACATCAAAGTCTGGTCCTCAAGCGCTGCACCCAAAACGATAGAAAACACCCTCAGCCCCTCTCTCTCTTATCCCAAAGGCGAGGACACCCACGTTGAAGAAAATGAAACGATCAACGGTCGTTATCGCTTCGATAATTTCGTGGTTGGCGCCAACAACCGCCTGGCGCACGCCGCCTGTATGGCTGTGGCAGAAAGCCCTGCCAGAGCCTATAACCCGCTTTTCCTGTATGGCGGGGTGGGTTTGGGAAAAACCCACCTGCTACATGCCATTGGTAATGCCTGCAAGCCAGCCAATCTGAACGTTTTGTATGTGTCCTCAGAAGAATTCACCAACGACCTGATCAACGCCATCCGCACCCATACCACCGCAGCTTTTCGAGAAAAATATCGCCGGGTGGATGTGCTCCTGATCGATGATATTCAGTTCATCGCTGGCAAGGAATCCACGCAGGAAGAATTCTTCCACACCTTCAACACCCTGCACGGACAGGACAAGCAGCTGGTGATCTCCTCCGACCGATCCCCAAAAGCGCTGGTCACGCTGGAAGAACGCCTGCGCTCACGTTTTGAGTGGGGGCTCACCGCCGACATCCAGGCGCCCGATGTTGAAACTCGACTCGCCATCCTGCGCGCCAAAGCCGAACGCGCGGGTCGGCAGGTTCCCGCTGAAATTTTGGAAATGATCGCCCGCCAGGTGCAATCCAATATTCGTGAACTGGAAGGTGCGCTCAACCGCGTGCTGGCTTATTCTGACCTGAGCGGCATTCCTTTGACCCTCGAATTAGCCCACAACGCCCTGTCTGATTTCCTGCCCCAAAGTGTGGATCTGAAACCGGGTGATGTGCTGGAAGCCGTCTCAAGAGCTTTTGGCATCACCAACGAGAGGCTTCTGGGCCGAGAACGCACACGGGAAGTTGCACTCCCTCGCCAGGTCGCCATGTATTTACTGCGTGAAGAAGGGGGGGTGTCGCTGCCGCAAATTGGTGAGATGATCGGCGGACGGGACCACACAACGGTGATTTATGCTTGCGATAAAGTCAATGACCTGATGGAGACAGATGACAGGCTGCGCCGCCAGGTGCTAAAAATCCGCGAACAGCTTTACAGCCGTGTCAGCATGATGGCATGAAATGTTAGTTCCTCGCATCAAACGAGATTAAAAATAGGCGAACCCGAAAGGCTCACCTATTTTTTTAATCCCAATTTTGGTAGATCAGCGTTTTTCCATGCTGCCCCAGCTCTTGCCAGCCTTGGCTTCCGTGCTGAGGGGAATCGCCAGCTGAAATGCCTTTTCCATCACTCCCTGCACAAGTTCAGCTGTCTCTTCCAGCTCTGCATCAGGCACTTCAAAGATCAACTCATCATGCACCTGCAGAAGCATTTGCGCCTGAAGGTTGGCTTTTTCAATCTCCCCCGGTAACTGCAGCATCGCCAGCTTGATGATGTCTGCTGCCGTGCCCTGGATCGGTGCGTTGATGGCTTCCCGTTCCTCGCGCTGGCGGAGATTATAGCCTCCACCGCCACGCTGCAGATTTGGGAAGTAGCGGCGGCGACCCAACAGGGTCTCAACATAGCCCTGCTGCGCAGCCTGCTCCCTGAGCCCATCCAGGAATGATTTGACCCCCGGAAACTCCTTGAAGTAGGCAGTGATGAAATTTTCAGCCTCAGCCAGGGTCAGATCGGTCGCGTTGGTCAACCCATAGGCGCTCATCCCATAAATCAATCCAAAATTGA
>DIXG01000060.1:4727-10075 GCA_002436005.1 Anaerolineaceae bacterium UBA6086
GTGCGGGTGGGGATATTCTGCAAGTTCGGGTCGGAACTTGCGATCCTGCCGGTCACCGTCCCGGTTTGATTAAAAGAGGTATGCACCCGCCCTGTTTCAGGGTTAATCTGCTGGGGTAAAGAATCCACATAAGTGGAACGCAATTTTTCAAGTTCGCGGTATTCCAGCATCCAGTCAATCACCGGGTGCTGCCCGATCATCCCTTCCAACACCGATGCCGCAGTGGAATAATACCCTGAGGAGGTTTTGCGCGCCCGATCAGGCGGTTCCAGCCCCAGTTTTTCAAAGAGTGCCTCAGAAAGCTGCTGGGTTGAATTGAGATTGAATTCATACCCCACTGCCTCCTGGATGTCCGCCTCAATTTCCTCAAGCCGTTGTGAGAGCTCTCCAGAAAATTTCTCAAAGAAATCCCGATCAAGCTGGATCCCGGCTTCTTCCATCGCAGCCAGCACAGGGATCAATGGCATTTCCATCGTTTCAAAAAGCGATTCTGCCTTCTGTGCCTGCAATTCTTCTTGCAGCTGGGGAATCAACCGCAGGCAGATCGATGCATCCGCTGCGGCATAGTCTGCCGCTTCTGAAATCGGCACCTGGTCCATGGTCTTCTGATCTCTGCCAGAGCCAATTAAATCCTCAATTTGGGTCATCTGATAACCCAGCCGAACCCAGGCTAGATTTTTTAGTCCCAGGTTGCGGGATGCCGGGTTGATCAGCCATTCAGCCAGCATGGTATCAAAAGTGAGCGGACTCACCGTCAGCCCTGCCCGCTTGAGCACCAGGTAATCATATTTCAGGTTATGCCCCGCTTTGGCGATCTTGGAATCCGTCAGCGGCTCCCTCAGCGCTTTAAAAACAGTTTCCAATGGCAGCTGCTTGCCTTCCGCATGCCCCACAGGAATGTAATAGCCCTGATCTGGCTGCACAGCCAATGAGATTCCCACCAATTTCGCCTTCATCACGTCTGTATCCGTAGTCTCGGTATCCAGAGCGATCATCTCAGCCTTGCGCAGCGTTTTTTCCAGGTCTGCAAGCGCTTCAGGTGTATTCACAAGCGTTGTCTTGCTCTCAGCGGCATTGTAGTTGTCCACTGAGCTGTCATCACTCCCCGCAAATAGCCCAAGCTGCTCCCCATCTGAAATCACAGGATGCATCTTGTTGACCAGGGCATTCAGCTGTTCCGTCAATGTGCGAAATTCCAGCTGGCGAAAAAGGTCTTCAACGGCTTTGGGGTTAAAGCGATCAATGCGTGCCTGGTCAAGATCCAGGTCAACTTTCAGATCCGTCACAATGCGCGAAAGTTTCTGGCTGAGATACGCCACCTCCTGGCTGCCCTCCAGTGCAGATTTTGCCCGACCGCTGATTTCGTCAATGTGTTCAAAGATGCCGTCCAATGAACCATACTCTGCTAAAAGCTGTGTGGCGGTTTTTTCGCCAATGCCCTTAACACCCGGAATATTGTCAGAGGCATCCCCACACAAAGCCTTAAAATCGACCACCTTCTCCGGGGGCACGCCCAGTTTTTTCTCCACATCCTCCGGAAAATAATCTTTTGCATCCGATATATGCGCGCCGGCAAGGTTGACCACCACCTGGTCTGTGACCAGCTGGAGCAGGTCCTTATCCCCCGTGATGATCTTAACACTCAACCCTTTTTCCTCTGAAGCCCAGCGTGCCACACTCCCCAGCACATCATCCGCCTCATAGTTTTCCATTTCAAGCCGCGGAATATTGAAGGCGTCCACAATTTCCCGCATCCGCTCCACCTGTGAGCGCAGGTCATCCGGCATCTTCGCCCGGGTACCTTTGTAATCCGCATACATTTCGTGGCGGAAAGTTTTCCCGCGATCAAAGACAACTGCGAGATAGTCCGGGTTTTCCTGCTCAAAAATCCTCAGCAGGATGCTGGTGAAACCATAAACGCCGGCTGTCGGCTCACCACTGCTGGTTTGGAAGGCATTCGCTCGAGTTCCGCCAGCGGTGAGAGCATAATAGGCGCGGTAAGCCAGACCGTGGCCATCGAGAAGGTATAAAATTGGGGGCATGGGCAATCCTTTTTCTATGGAACAGGTTGCAGTGCATTCATTTTAACCTGATTATAGGTGAAATAAAAGTTCGCAGGCGGGTCTCTTGATGGAATAAGCCAGATCCAGCACGCAGTTTTAATAAAGAAAGACGGCGTTTGGTTTAATATAACGCCGTCCTTTATTTATGTTGACTATTTTTCCTTTATGCGGTCAGAAGGAAGGAGCCTAACTAATCCTCAATACCCTTGATGATCTCATGGATGCGAGCCATCACATCATCGGTTAATTTTTCTTTGACTGCAACAGCCTTCATATTTTCTTCAACCTGTGAAACGCGGCTGGCACCCGTGATGACGGTGCTGACGTTGGGATTCTTCAAAGCCCATGCCAGGCTCATCTGCGCCAGTGTAGCATCCAGTTCTTTTGCGATCTCAGCCAGTTTACGGGTAGCAGCAAGCTTGACCTCGTTTTGCACTCGCTCTTTCATCCACTCGTAATCCTTCAGGTTCGCCCTGCTGCCTTCTGGGATCACACCATCGTTATATTTCCCTGTCAGGATGCCGCCGTCCAGCGGACTCCAGATGGTTGTGCCATAGCCGAGTTCTTTATACAGGATGTCATATTCCTCTTCGAAGCGCTGGCGATGGAACATGTTGTATTGCGGCTGCTCCATGGATGGCGGTCGAAGGTTATTGCGCCGGGCAAAATCGGTGGCACGCATGATCTCTGCTGCAGACCATTCAGAGGTTCCCCAGTAAAACGCCTTACCCTGCTGGATGACCTGGTTGAANNACATAGTCCAGTTGAAACCTTTTCAGGGCAGCATCCGTTCCTTCGATGATGTGCTTAATGGACAAACCCTGGTCATTAGGTCCATCTCCACCCCAGAAGATTTTGGTTGAAACAAGATAATCCTTGCGCGCCCAGCCTAATTGTTTCAGGGCTTTGCCCATGATCTCTTCTGCCTGGCCGCCAGCATAAGCTTCAGCATTGTCAAAAAAATTCACCCCGGCATCATATGCCGCAGCCATGATCTCTTTGGCTTCTTTTACGCCAAACTGGTTGCCATAAGTCACCCATGCACCCAGGGAAAGTTCTGATACCTTCACACCTGCTTTACCTAAACGTCGATACTCCATAATTCCTCCGTAGAATAATTTACTTTTCATTTAAGACGCAATAGCCCTAATGTTGGTTACATCACCACAGCGTGAATCACCGAATTGCACAAAGCGCCTGCAAATTGGCTCCAGTGTTTGACACACTTCTATCCATATGTTAATATGAAACTGAAATCACTTTTATGAAAGCAGTTTCAAGCCACCATCCAACAATCGAACAATCGAATGCCAACAAGACACAACCGCCCCCCAACCATTTATGACGTCGCCAAATCAGCAAGCGTCAGTATCTCCACCGTTTCACGGGTTATCAACGGCAACCCCAGTGTCAGCGATGCCACCCGCAACCGCGTGCAGGATGCCATCGATAAGCACAATTTTATTCCAAAAGCTGAAGCGCGCGCCCGCGCCATGAAAGACTTTGCCCGGATTGGCGTCCTCACACCCTTCTTTACTGCGCCCGCCTTCGTCCAAAGGCTGCGCGGCGTGGCACAAGGATTGTTTTCAACACGTTATGAACTGACCATTTTCACGATTGAATCGATTGACCATCTGAACCACTATTTAGCAACCCTGCCCATCACCGGGCATCTTGAAGGCTTGATTTTGCTGTCCTTACGTGTCAATGATGATTCAGCCAAAAAACTGATCGACAACGGGCTCGAAACTGTGCTGATCGAATTCCCTCGCCCAGACCTGAACACCGTTGAGATTGACGACTTTTCCGGCGGCGAACTGGCTGCTGACTTTCTTGTCGGAAAGGGACACAAAAGGTTGGGCTTTATCGGAGACACCTCCGATTTGGGTCCCCATGCAATTCTGCCCATCACCAAGCGCCTGTGGGGGTTTCAGAAGGGTTTGGAAAAATCAGGTTTACCTCTGGCGGAGGAACTGATCTGCACATCGCGGTATGAAGTGAAGGATGCTGAGGAAAAAATCCTGCCGGTCTTGCAGCATCCCAACCCACCAACCGCAATTTTTGCCGCCACAGATCTGCAAGCTGTGGGTGTGATCAACACAGCCCGAAAACTAGGCATCCGTGTTCCACAGGATCTGGCTGTTCTTGGGTTTGATGATCTGGATGTGGCTGATTATATCGGCCTGAGCACAATCAACCAATCGCTGGATGAATCCGGTCGCCTGGCTGTTGAAATTCTGCTGGCTCGCCTGAAAGACCCCGAAAGACCCTTGCGGCATGTTCGATTGCCCCTGAAAATTATTGAACGCAGCACCACCTGAGAAGCCCTTCTTGCGTTTGATCCTCCCTGTAACACCCCCTTGTCCTGAGAACCCTCTTATGGTTGCGGCCGCCAAACCGAATCATAATCTGATGCCGGGTGATCCGTCAGCTGCACAAGATCGCCTGCCGGAAAGATCATGATGTAAATATCGGAAAGTACGTCATGATACCAGTAGTCAAACGCCAGCCAGATCCCATCAGGCGAGAAATCGACATTGTCCATCAGGGGAATATACTGTGAATTGGGAGACGGCATGATGCGATATTCTTTCTGATCCCCGATATCTTCCAGGCGCATCCCCAATACTTGCTTCGAAGGACTGCCCTGTCCGAGCACCTGGCTGAACAAGATCAGGCTTTCATCCGGTGACCATGCCGGGTTGCTGTTATCAATCAATCCGGACCGGGTGAACTGAACGAGGTTATCCCCATCAGCATCCATCAACCAGATCTGGGTCACACCGCGATTGCGCACGAAAGCCAGCCGCTCGCCATCAGGAGACCAGGCTGGGCTGAAATCGTTATATCTGCCATCCGAAAGCCGAACAGAGGTCAACGTTTCAAGATTCACCTTCATCAGCTGGGTCAATCCATCAGCCAACGTTGTGTAGGCGATCCACTGACCATCCGGTGACCAGGCAGGATCAAAATCACCTTCGAGTGAGGCAGGCAAAGGACGCAGCAATCCCTCCTCAACATCCATCAGATAAAGCCTTGAACCGGGATAACGGGACCGCTTTCCCGGGCAGGGAGAAATGAACACAAGTTTCTCCCCATCTGGCGACCAATCGGGCTGACAGGCGCCTTCTCTGAAATCTGTCAGCTGATCCGCCTCACCTGTTTGCAGGTCTAAAAGCCAAATTTGTGGGGACCCGGTTTGTTGGGAGACATAGGCAATCATCCCTGCACTGCCACCCTGCAAGGTTGGGGAAGGCGTGACGATCACTGGCACGTCTTCGGCAA
>DIXG01000060.1:10196-13670 GCA_002436005.1 Anaerolineaceae bacterium UBA6086
CAACCGTACGCGGCATTTTCTCAACCACAGGATCCCTGCTGCCCCACCTCACAGGCGCCAGATATTTGCTGACCCATTTTTCACGCGGGATGAGCTCGCGAGCCTGCAGCAGGGCAAATTTAAAATCCCTGGCAGTCTGCCAGCGGTCCTCAAACTTTAACTCAAGGGCTTTTTCAATCACCTGCGCGGTTTTTCCGCTGACAGATGGGTTATACTGCCGTAAAGGCGTCAGGCTGGTCTTTCCCGTCGCTCGTTCCAGGCTGTCTTCCGGCAAATACCCTGCCAGTGCTGCATATAAAGTCGCGCCTAAAGAAAAGAGATCAGAGCGATGATCGGTGGGTGTATCCCCATATTGTTCCGGCGGTGAATAGCCGGGAGTCATAGCCCTGGCTGCGGTTGTGGTCGCTTCTTTCTCGCTCACCTGCTTCACCAGGCCAAAATCCACCAGCACCACTTCACCAGAAGGCGTGATCTTGATATTTCCCGGCTTAATATCCCGATGCGTGACCATGGGAGTCAACCCGTGTAAATAGATCAACGCATCACAGATCGCAATCCCAATCTGGATCGTCTCAATTTCTGAAAGAAAATGCTCGCGAGTCATCCACTGACGCAGGTCTTCTCCCTCAATGTAATCCATCACCAAATACTGCCCCTGCTGATCGATCACAAAATAATCAAACACGCGCGGCAGGTTGGGATGACGCAGGGCTGCCAGGATTTTTGCTTCCCGCTGGAACTGGCGAGCATAATCATCGGATTGAAAGGAATTTTCCTTAATCGCAACCGTCACATCCAAATTTTCGTCGACGGCGCGATAAACTGCGCCCATCCCCCCCTGTCCGAGGATGTCGAGGATGCGATATCGATGATTGAGAAGGTGTCCGTTTTCAAGAGGCATGGTTTATGACCGCAGCATCATTATTGATTTTATCTTAACTTAAGATAGGTGTCATGGAAAATACGCTATAATTCCTTTGACCAGACGAAAGAGACCCTATGTTCCAGGTTGATATCCATTCTACCGTGCTTACCGCCGCAATCATCACCGGTGTTGCGGCTGTGATCGCGCTGGTGATTGGAATCAGGCATTTATTTAAGAGCCGGAATGTCCCGTTTTACAAAAAACGCCACGATCGAATGGTGCGGGGCTGGCGCCTGATCTTCCTGGCTGTCCTCCTCGTGCCGCTGACATGGGTCATCATGAATTATTCCGAGCCGGTCGTTTACCGTTTTATTTCTCCCTCACCGACCGCCACCCAAACGCCGACCATCACCATCACCCCCAGCATCACGCTCACCCCCAGCATCACGCTCACGCCCACCATCACGGATACGCCCTCGATTACAAGCACACCCAGCATGCCCAACGAGATTGCTGATGATTTTGAGGCAGAGGTCACACCCAGCCCGGATGCTGTATTCAGCGTAATCATTTTTTCCCAAAGCGTTGATGAGATGCTGCAGCCGATTGAACCCGCCGCCGAATTTGAAAACCCCGTCGGCCAGCTTTATGGCACATTCAGCTATAACAACATGAGCAACGGCGTCCAATACAGCGCCCTCTGGTATCGCAATGGCGAACTGGTGTATTACGAGAGCAGCATCTGGGAAAGCGGCTCAGGCGGTTATGGCTATACGGATTGGGACCCGCCCAGCGACCAATGGCTGCCCGGAAATTACGAGGTGCAGATCTTTGTCGGGATGGAATGGAAATCCTCCGGTTTCTTCACAGTCATCGGTGAAGCGCCCTCGCCCACCGCCACCCCCACCCCCACCCAAACCTTCACCCCCTCGCGAACGCCCACCCGGACATCAACCGTGACACCTTCTCAGACGCTCTGGCCTACGCAAACCATCACGATTACCCCCACCCCCACCATCACACGCACCTCGCGCCCCACCCCGACCGAGTGATCAGCCTTACAGGATGGCGGATTTCTGATGCGCAGCCATTGCCGCAGCAACCTGTGCTGCCACACGCGCGTTGTTGCGCAGCAGTGCCAGGTTGGCACGCAAGCTCTCTCCCCCCGTCAGCTCACTGACCCGGCTGAGCAAAAAAGGCGTGGACGCCGCGCCGTGAATGCCCTGTGCTTCTGCCTCCCCCAGCGCCGTCTGGATGGCGGATTCCATCATGTCTGCCGGCATTGCTTCTTTTTCCGGCAGCGGCACCACCAGCAGCACCGCAGAGAATAATCCCGCTTTCCAGGCGCCCAGCGCCACCCGGGCAGCCGCTTCAGGTGTATCCACCCGGTAGTCCACAGGCAGCCCGCTGTGGCGAGTGTAGAACGCCGGAAATTCATCCGTCTGATACCCGATCACAGGGACGCCCTGGGTTTCCAGCACCTCCAGTGTGGCTGGCAGATCGAGGATGGCTTTGGCACCGGCACACACCACCATCACAGGCGTTTTGCCCAACTGCAGCAGGTCAGCCGAGACATCAAAGGGCGATCCGCGGTGCACCCCGCCAATCCCGCCCGTGGCAAACACCCGGATGCCCGCCCGGGCAGCGACAAACAGCGTGGCAGCCACAGTCGTGCCGCCGTTCATCCCGCCTGCCAGCGCAATGCCAAAATCGCGCAGGCTGATCTTGCGCGTGTTATCCGTGTACGCCAGGGCTTCCAGCTGGTCATCGCTCAGACCAACATGAATGCGCCCATCCAGCAGCGCAATCGTGGCGGGGTTGGCGCCGTTTTCCCGCACCACGGCTTCCACCCCCCGCGCCAGGTTGAGGTTTTCGGGGCGCGGCAGCCCATGCGTGATCACCGCTGATTCCAGGGCGACGATCGGCGCGCCCAGGGCGCGCGCCTGGACCAGATTCTTGGATAAGGCGTATTGTTCGGGTAGTTGTTCTGATACCATGTTCATCCTCTCGTTTAATTTTGCTTCCAAATAACATCATACTCGCGGATCGCCTTTTTGGCGAAAAGGCCAGCCTTCGGCGTCAACGGTGTTCAGCCCACACCCAGACCTGCGCGCCATCCGTGCTCACGCGCAGCCAGCCGTGCTCCAGCGTGGTCAGCAATGGAAATTCTTGCATCTCCAGAAGGAGGGCATGGTCTCCTTGCAGAGGTAGATCATTTTGCGCTAATGGAAACAGAATGGCTGCAGGCTGCCAATCGACCACCTGTGAAACCCACTGCGACTCCACTTCCACACCATCCGGCAGTAAAACCATATCTGGCGTCTCGGGTACTGCCAAGTGATATTCATCCACCTTGCCAGTCGGTAAAATTGCCGAAAATTGCGCCCATTCCAGCCACAGCACAGCGCCCCGCTCGCCTGTCCACAACACCTCCAGCCGAATACCCCCACCAAGGTCCAGACTCTGCCCTGCTGAAAGCGTTGTGATCGGAATATCCTTTTCCACCAGCGAAGCATAGGTGGAACGGCTGGTCTGGTTCACTTCCGGGTCGATCCCCCACAGCGCCATGCGAAAAGGCACCTTACGCAGGGCACCTGCCAAACCGTTCA
>DIXG01000056.1:0-5527 GCA_002436005.1 Anaerolineaceae bacterium UBA6086
AACAAAGGATTCAATCTCCAGTTAATTGTAATAGACAAATTTAGATTCAGGAGATCCAAAGTCAATCCTGCAGACCCAATGGTAAAATCTAAGCAATCAATGATTTCTTGGAGAGATACTATGCCCGAAGCTGTGATTGTTGACGCCTTACGCACCCCTATCGGCAACCTGGGCGGCGCGCTCGCTGCGGTCAGACCGGATGACCTGGCTGCACTGGTCATCAGGACCATTGTGGCACGCAACGACCTTGACCCGGCATTAATCGAGGAAGTGTATCTGGGATGCGCCAACCAGGCGGGCGAGGACAACCGCAATATCGCCCGTATGGCGGCATTGCTGGCGGGATTGCCAGTCTCTGTGCCGGGCGTAACCATTAACCGTTTATGCGCCTCAGGTCTGACCGCGATCAACATTGCTTCCCGTTCAATCCGCGCGGGTGATGGCGAGGTTTTCATCGCGGGTGGGGTTGAGAGCATGAGCCGGGCGCCATATGCCATGCCCAAACCCACCAACCCGGTTGGCAACCTGACTGCTTACGATACCACATTGGGTTGGCGCTTTATCAACCCCCAGATGGAATCGATGCACGGCACCGAACCCTTAGGTATCACGGCAGAGAACATCGCTGAAATAACCGGCATCAGCCGCGCAGATCAGGACTATTTCGCGCTCATCAGCCACCAGCGCGCAATCGCCGCAATTGATTCAGGTAAATTCACCGAGGAAATCCTGCCTGTTCCCATTCCGCAGCGTAAAGGGGATTCAGTGCCTTTCACCACCGATGAGCGCCCCAGACGTGACTCCTCTCTGGACGCGCTCAGCCGTCTAAAGCCCGCCTTCAAACCGGATGGAACAGTCACAGCAGGCAACAGCTCTGGCTTAAATGACGGCGCAGCTGTTGTGCTGGTGATGAGTGAAACTAAAGCACAAGAACTCCACCTGACGCCTATGGCGCGTGTCATCAGTATGGCTTCAGCCGGAGTGCCTCCCCGAACAATGGGGCTGGGACCCATTCCTGCCACACAAAAAGCCCTGCAACGGGCAGGGCTCAAGATTCATGATATTCAACTGGCAGAGCTGAATGAAGCCTTTGCCGTCCAGGCACTGGCAGTGATGGATGGACTGGGATTATCGCATGACATCACCAATGTCAACGGCGGTGCGGTGGCATTGGGGCACCCCCTGGGATGTTCGGGTGCCCGAATCATGACCACACTGCTGTATGAAATGCGTCGTCGTGCAGCTTCAGCCCGGCAGCCTTTTTATGGGTTGGCAACCCTGTGTGTGGGGGTAGGTCAAGGCGAAAGCACGATTGTTGAATGGCTGGGGTAAAGCCTATCCTTCTCCGCCATCATCAAGCGCTCGCTCATCCAGCGCCTGTTCATCCATTACCCGCTCATCCAGCGCCCGCTCATCCAGCGCCCGCTCATAGAGCGCCCGTTCCATCAATTTCTGGATGCGCGCAATCATACTGACCGGATCCGGGTGCAAGCCCTCTATCAATAGCGCGTTCTCAAAAACCTGCTCGGTGATCAGTTTAATTTTTGGATCCTCGGCAGAGAGTGCCGCCAGACCCTGGATGATCCTATGCCCCGGGTTCAGTTCCAACACCTTTTTCGGTAGCTCAAATTTTCTGTCCATCATCTGGTAAACCCGCTGCACGGATTGCTCCGGTGCCCCTTCCGGGTCCACCAGGCGTGCCGGCGAATCGCTCAGGCGTTGGGTCAGCCGTACATCGCTGACTCGCTCTCCCAGCACGTCCCTGACGCGTTCCACCAGGTTTGACTGTGCTTCTTCAGTCAATTTTGGTTCCTGCGCATCTTCGCCCTCCGATGGGTCAGATGGCAGGTCAGCGTCAACAATATTGACCAGAGGATGGCTTTCAAATTCTCGCAATTGCAGCAGCATGAAGGGGTCTACCGGGTCGGTCAGCACCAGAACCTCAATGTCTGCTTTGCGGAACGCGTCCATGTGCGGGCTGAAGCGGACAGCACCTGGATCATCTCCCAAAAAATAGTAAATTTCCTTCTGTTCCGGTTTGGCACGTTCCAGGTAGGCAGACAATCCTGACCATCCGGCCAGGTCTTTATTGGTGTGAAAACGCAATAAGGGGAAAAGCTTCTCGGGCGTATCCTGTTCCACTGCAACGCCTTCCTTAATCCGCTCACCATAGGCTTCCCAAAACCTGGTATAGTCTTCCACCGACTGTTCTCCAAGCGACTTTAACATATCCAGCGCCTTATTCGTCACCAACCTCGCCAGCAGGGACATGATTCGATTGGACTGCACACTTTCACGGGAAAGGTTCAGCGGCAAATCCTCAGAATCGACCACACCCTGGATAAAGTTTAGATATTGCGGTAAAAGATCCGTGCAAAATTCCTGAATCAGGACCTTACGGGCATAGAGCTTGAGCCCGGGCTCCTTGCGGGGCGAAAACACCATGGATTGCGGGGATTGCGGCACATATAACAGGGCATACATCTGAGCAGGCGCATCAACCACCATATGCTCATGAACAAGCGGTTCTGAGAAATCAAGAGTCAACTGCTTATAAAACTCAGAATAGGCCTCTTCTTCCATTTCGCGTGGGCTTTGCCGCCAGAGCGCTGTCTGACGGTTGACCGGCTCCTCGGAATCGCCAATATAAATCGGATACTGGATGAAATCCGAGTGGCGTTTCACAATTTCTCGTAAGCGGGAGTCTTCTAAAAATTCGCTTGCGTCTTCCTTCAGCTTGATGCGCACTTCGGTGCCCCGCTGTGCCCGGTCTGCTGCTGCCAAACGGTAGGTGTCTTCACCAAATGCCTCCCATGCAGTTGCCTCTGCGCCCAGCTGGTGGGATCGGGAAATGACCTGGATGGATTCTGCCACCATAAAGGCAGAATAAAAACCCACGCCAAACTGCCCGATGATCTCCGAAATGTTCTGATCAGATTGTTTGGCAGCCTCCACAAAAGCTTTCGCACCTGAGTGCGCAATTGTGCCCAGGTTTTCAACCAGCTCATCCCGTGTCATTCCAATCCCAGTATCTTCGATCACCAGCAACCCGGATTCCTTTTCAGTCCGAATCCGAATGTGCAGCGGCACCTCCGGATCGAGCACTTCACGCTCGGTCAGCATCACAAATGCCATACGCGCCAGCGCATCAGACGCGTTGGAAATCAATTCGCGCAAAAAAATCTCTCGCTCGGTGTAGAGCGAATGGATCAAGATGTTTAATAACTGCTGAGTTTCTGCTTTAAATGGAATCTGATTGTCTTCTGCAACAGGATTAACGGCCATTATTGTTCTCCCTAATCTTGAGTACGTTTTGCATGGTTAACTATAAACAGGCAAAATCAGAATAATATAAGAGATTTCGCAGTGTGAGCAAATGTAAACCCGTTAGGTTCCCTGCCGTGCCATTGCCCACTTTGAGATGCGCGTCACCCAGCTGCGGGGAAAGAACCGATACAAAAATATAAATATTTTATTGATCCAGCCAGGAACATACACTCGCTTTTTCTTCTCCATAGCGCGCACACCAGCCACCGCCACCGCTTCAGGATCCATCGCTGTGTAGATGAACAAGGGCGTATTTTTCACATCCGCCTTATCAGCAAAGGCTGTGGATACAGCCCCAGGGCAAAGGCAGGTGACGCCCACCCCACTCCCCCGCAGCTCCTCGGCAATCGCTTCAGAAAAACTCAGGATAAATGCCTTCCCGGCTGCATACACTGCATTATTGGGACCAGGGATGAAGGACCCAATCGATCCGATATTTAAGATGTGTCCCTGCTTGCGCTGCACCATCAACGGCAAAAAGCGGTGCGTCAGGTCAAGAACAGCCTTCACGTTGACGGTCAGCAATCTTTCGTTCGCCTGCCAATCCGATTCGGCAAAGGGGGCATATACATCAAAACCAGCATTGTTGACCAGCACATCAATTTCCAAGCCCTTCATCTTTGTTTCCTGAAATATTTTTTCAATGCTGTCTGGATTAGCGAGATCAGCAACGATGTGGTGCGTCTGGATGCCGTATTTGTTGGTAAGCTGCTCACTGAGCTCAATTAATTTTTCCTCATTGCGGGAAACCAACACCTGGTCATAACCCTTTTTTGCCAGCTGGATTGCCAGCTGCTTACCAATTCCACTTGTCGGTCCTGTGATCAATGCAGTTTGTGTCTTCAATGTTCTTCCCTCCCGTGCATCTTTCATCCTGAGAATATCACCCATCAGGAAGAAGTTTTTCTCTTGTGCAGTAATGTGTGAACGAAGGCGCAGTCCCTTTCCCCGGCGCATCGATCAGCAATAGATTATACCCGCTATGCCCTCATTGCGCACCGAAAGTGAAGATCGCTCATAGCTCACACTGACACTCACAACACAAATTTGATAGATTTCATCATTGCATCTATAATTAAGAGGATAAGTAAACACAACGGAAGAGAAACTTATGCGCATTTTAGAAATCATATTTGGTCACCCCGCCTCACGAAAATTATCATCAGCAGAAAAGAATGAATTTCGAAAGCTGCTCGAAGAATTGATCAAAATTGGCAAGACGGATGATTTCCTCTCCCTTCAACCGGGCGGACCCTTCAACGCACGCTGCCACCATACCGGCGCTCGCAAAATCGGAGAGCGGCTGAACGAGATCGGCGGCATCGAACTCATGCAGGCTGCTCGAGCATATGTTGCGCGCAAGCTAAAACCCATTTTGGCAGAACATCTGGATCACTGCTGGAGCAACATTGGCGACTGGCAGCCCTGAGGTGGGCGCATAACAGGCCTGATGCTTGCGCCAGGAATATTGAGAGCCATTTCGGAGCGGTCAATTTTAAATTGAATACGATTATTTAACCAAAGGAATAATGATGAGTGAACAAGATTTTCATCCTGAAGATGAACAGGCCCAGGAACAATCCTTTCCTGAGGAAACTTTTGTGGTCGAGGATAGCACAGAACGTCCTCCCAAAAAAGAAGAGCACCGTAAAGACCCCTTAGAAGCCATCACCTGGGGGCTGATCCTGGTTTGGGCAGGGATTGTTTTCCTGGCTGCCAACCTGGGGTGGCTCGACCAGATTCAGCTGTCATCCCTTGGCATCGAAGGGTTCACCCTCAGCGACATCAGCACCTGGTCGCTCATTTTTCTTGGCGCGGGTCTGCTTGTGTTTCTCGAAGCCATCATCCGCAGCCTGGTGCCTGCATACCGTTTCTCAACTGCCAGCACTTTTTTCGCAGCAGTCATCCTGCTGGGTGTGGGCGTGGGGCTGATGATCGGTTTCCAGCAAGTCTGGCCTTTTATCCTGATCGCGATGGGGCTTGCAGCCATCGCCAGCGCCCTGATCGCACACCGCAAATGATCCACACACTCACGCAACAGGGATTGAACATCTTGATCATGTTTGTCCTTGTTTGAGCACTGTTGAATTTTTGAAAAAGAAAATTTATTCAGGAAGCCCCGGGTCCAGGCGAGACCGCTTGCGGATTTCTGCCATCCCATACAGCACCAGCACGCTCACCGAGATTACAAAATAGGCGC
>DIXG01000056.1:5677-6070 GCA_002436005.1 Anaerolineaceae bacterium UBA6086
CGGCTGCAACCGCGCCTGTCCACACTCCTGAGATCGCAGTTACACGCTTCAAAAGCTGCTTAAGTTGATTCCACTGCTTCTTTGCCACATGTCGGGTCATCTCAGGGAAGGTGGTGCTGATGAAGGGCGTAATAGGCATCACCACCAGGTTGATGACAGCCAGTGCCACTTTGAAATAGCCAGCCACCGTGGTATCAAAAAAATAGCTCACCCACAGCACCTCGCTGTCACGTGCCAGGATGGTGACCGTGCCGCTCAGGTTTGAATTAAACGCAAATCGCAGCATCGGTTTGCGCTCCGGCAGGTTACCCCGCATCGGCGTTCGCCACCATCCCTTACCCAGGCTCCTGGGCAGCCAATGCAAAGCCAGCAATACCGGTCCAATCCCCAAAA
>DIXG01000009.1 GCA_002436005.1 Anaerolineaceae bacterium UBA6086
TGGTAATTCTTGATGATCTCCTGGCTTAAAATGAGCGGCAGTTCGGCTTCTTGCATCGGTGAGTGCGTGCCGGATCCCACATAAAGCGTGATATTTTCTTGTTGAAAGCCCAGGGACCGCAGGTAATCCAGCAGATAGTCAATTGGATTGGGCTTTGAAACGGGTCTTGTTTTGTCGTTTATTGCAATCCCAATTGTTTTAGTGTTTGAAAATGCAGAGAGTTTCTGTTTGCTAACGGGTTGTTTGAGTGCGTCTGCAATCGCTTGGGCAGGGTTTTCTAATGGCAGGCTTTCACCTGGTGAAATTTCATCGATTTGGAAGATCGACGGCAAGGTAAAAGTGAGATGTTTGGCGCCGTAAGGCAACGAAAAATCGGGCATGCAGTCTCTCCTGGCGGGTGAAAAAATTCGTGTGACCAGATACTGGTAGTGATGATCACTTGGGTTTTTATTCTTGTTACTGGCTGCAGGTTGGTTATCTGCAGACGATCCATGGGTCGGAAAACGTGATCCATACCATTATAATCTTGATTAATCCTGCGGGTACGAGAAAACGAACATTCTGAATGAGGTTGGGCAGGTAAGCGCAGCCGCTTCACTTGCGTCATCAGAATGGTTTTTCAGAGCGGATGATCAAACTTTTGAATTTCTATCCAATACCCATCCGGGTCTTTGAGGAAGAAGTGATAAATTTGATACTTTGGATTGGATTGCGGTGGTCCGGACACCTCCACGCCAGTGCTCATGAGTCTTTGATACCATTGATCCACGTCCTCAGTTACCAATGTAAGAATGACTTTGCGCCCCGCTGCAACGGGTTCAATATGCGTGCAAAAACCCAGAAATGCGGAGTTGGTCACCCCAAAGATCAGACACGTGGATTGGTCCCGGACCAGGGGGAGAGTCAGAATTTCCGAATAAAACTGCTTTGTTGCGTGCAGATCGGACGAATGCAAGAAGGTGATCTGTTGTGAGATGTTTGGTGCGTCCATAAAAAACTCTCTTGGTTAAGTCTAAAGCCCAATAGAATCTGACCGCGTTTTAGCTGATGATCTCCCGGATCTCGTTATACAGTGGTTTGAGCCTGGAATACATGCGCTTGTACACCCGGTCATACAAGTTGCGATACATGGCATGCCGCTTTGGGTCTGGTTCGAAGGTATCACCCAGGCGGGTCATCTCACTGATAGCCACAGCGAAATCGGCATGGCGCTTCATTCCGACCGCAACATCGATTGCCGCGCCGAGCCCTGAAGCCTCGTAGACATGTGGACGCGAGACTGGCAGACCAAAAACATCCGCAGTGATTTGCATGGCACCTGGGCTCTGGCTGCCGCCGCCGGCAACCCTGAGCGAGGTAATCGGAATTTTTGAGCGTTTTTCAGTTCGCTCTGCACCTTCGAGCAGGCTATAGGCCAGCCCTTCTATGATGGCGCGATAGAAGTGGGCACGTGTATGGACATCACCAAAGCCAATCACTGCGCCTTTTGCTTCTGGTCCCGGGATTTTTAAGCCTGGTGACCAGTAGGGCTGCAGGATCAATCCTTCTGCACCTGCTGGGACGGTTCTGAGCAGTTCGTCAAACAATTCTTCCGCTTCAATGCCGCGTTTTTCCGCCTCACGTTTCTCGACCTGACCGAATTCATCTTTGAACCAGCTCACCATCCAGAAACCGCGATAAATTTGAACTTCCATAGAATAATATCCTGGAACAGCCGATGGATAAGGGGGGATGAGCGGGATCACTTCAGTGTATTTTTTGTGTGTAGTGTTGATGGTGGCTGTGGTGCCGTAACTCAGGCAGCCGATGCTTGGATCCAAGCAGCCTGCGCCAATGACCTCTGTGGCTTTATCGGCGGCTGTTGCGATCAACGGCAATCCCTCAGGGATTCCCGTGGCGAGGGAGGCTTCTTTGGTGATATAGCCTAATAACTCAGTGGGTTGGACGAGATCGGGTAGCTTTTCGGGTTCAACATTTACCGCCTTCCACTTCCAGTCGAAGGGTTTTGCCCAATCCTGGCTTTTATAATCAAAGGGCATATATGCCACCTGGCAGCCAACAGAATCGATGACTTTGCCCACCAGTTTTCGGGTTAGAAAGCCTGAGAGCAAGACATATTTATCGGTCTTTTCCCAAATTTCGGGCTGGTTTATTCTGATCCAATTGGCTTCAGCTTCGGCTTGCAGGTAACGTACGGTATCCTGCATGCCCGCAATCTTAAAAAGAAACCCCCAGAGCCCACCTACAGGGTCCAAACCTTCTGTTCGGCGTTGGTCCAGCCAAACGATGGCTGGGCGAAGCGGTTCGCCATTTTTATCCAGATTGAGGACTGTTGACCTTTGTGTCGTCAAACCCACACCAATAATCGAGTCTTTGACCACACCTTCCATGTTCCATAGCCCCTGGCAAGCTTCACAAACACCCTTCCAAAAGACTTCCGGGTTCTGTTCTGCCCACCCAGGCCGGTTGGAATAGTAAGGTTGAATGGGAATTCGCTTTTTTGCCACCAGGTTACCCTGCAGGTCAAACAGCAGGGCACGCACGCTTTGGGTTCCGTTATCGATAGCCAGAATATGTTCTGTGATCATGTTTTCCTCCCGGTCAAAGCGATTGGTTGATGTCATTCTTTTATATCACGAAGTTGATCCAATGACTTTGCTTGTCTGGAAAAGAGGTATCAGTCGGGAATGTGATAATACTTTTGCCAGATCATCTCATAGCGTTCGACTTCTTCCTGCCATTTATCCTCTGACCAACCAAGTGGTTCCTGGATGAGGTGTCGGATTTGCTCGCTGAAGTTCAATCCACCTTTTGGCAGCAGCAAGCCCATGCGTACGCGCCTGAGGAGCAAATCGTCCAGGTGTACGACTGCTTCGTGTTGGGCTGCCCAGGCTAATTCTGCCCAAAACTGGGGGAGGGGATCAATAGGAACCAGGTGTTCGGAATTGGAATCGGTGAAAAACGAATTGACATCCTCGCCCAGGCGGCCTGCCATCATGATCCAATCGGGATTTTTGGCATCCTGGCGGTTTTTGGGCTTGGGGTGGATGAAGCAAGGCGTCCGGTGATCAAATTTTGGCTCTCCGGGCAGTTTTTCATGACAATAATTCAAAACATCTGCTGCCATCACACGAAAGATTGACAGCTTTCCACCAGCGATGGTGACCAATCCATCCTCTTCCCAAATTTTATGTGCCCGGGATTCTTTTGAAGGTGTAGGCGCGTCGGTGTTGATGACGGGGCGTAAGCCTGAAAAGGTTGAGATAATATCCTCTTCAGTCACTGGAAAGTCTTTGAAGGTGTGCTGGGCTGCCTCAAGGAGATAGTCTAACTCAGCCCGCGTCATGCGAGTTTCATCCTCTTTCAGGGTATGATCCAGATCTGTGGTCCCGATCATGGTGCGATTCTCCCAGGGAATTGCAAACAGTGCGCGGTTGTCCCGGGGATGCAGCATGGTCACTGCTGCGGAAATCGGGAGTTTTTCCTGAGAGAAAATGATGTGACTGCCGCGCAGTCGGCGCAGGCGGGGAGCACCATTCACCTTTTGGCGAAGTTCATCGGACCAGGGTCCGGTGGCATTGATGACAACAGAGGCTTTTAATTCTTTTTGTTCTGGTTGGAGGGCGCCTGTTTGATCCTGCACCATCACACCCTCGACCTGTCCACCTGGTGATTTACATAGCTGGATGACGCTGGCGTAATTCAGAGCGCTGCCGCCAAAGCGAATCCCATCCATGATCACACGCATGACCAGCTGGGAATCATCCACTTTTGCATCAAAATATCTCACCCCACCTACCAGCTGATCTTCGTGGATGGCAGGCAAAGCTGATTTTACCTGTGCTGTATTCAGGCTGCGGTGCTGCCATTTGGGCGCCATCAGGTCATAGACAATCACACCCAGTTTCATCATGTTGGTTTCATGATGAGCGTTTTCATAGGATGGAAAGATAAAAGCTAACGGGTCAACCAGTCCATCTGATTCATGCAGTAACCGCTCTCTTTCTTTGACAGATTCGCGAACCACATCATACTGACGGTTTTTGAGATACCGAATGCCTCCATGCACGAGTTTTGAGGAGCGACTGGAGGTGCCAAAGGCGAAGTCACGCGCTTCAAGGAGAAGGATTTTCAATCCTTTTTGCGCTGCCATGTTGAAAATGCCTGCACCGGTGATCCCGCCACCAATTACGATCACATCCCAAGACTGATCCAGATCTGACCAGGTTTGCTGCCGCCAGGTTTGATTGAGCATCTAATTTCTTCCTCTCAGTCCAGGTCAATCAATTTGCCCTGATTCATGATGTTGTTGGGGTCCACATCTTTGATCATGTTTCTAATCATCTGTGTTCCTAAGGCACCTTTTTCGATGGGCAAATACGGCTTGTGGTCAATCCCCACGCCATGCTGGTGGCTGATTGTGCCGCCCCGGTCAATGATGGTTTGACTGGCTGCTGTTTTGAGATTTTGCCATCTGGCTAAAGTTTCATGAGGATCCTGTGCCCGGCGATAAAGATAGGTGACATAAATGGATCCGCCATTCGTATAGACATGTGAAATGTGGCTGAATACCAGCACAGGTTCGTTATCCGCTTCGAGTCCATGGGCGATTTCTTGCACCACCGCATTGCGTGTTTCTTGGAGCTTGCTCCATGGCATGGCTGTTTCGAGGGTGTCAAGCGCGTAACCCAGGTCCCACAGCGTGTTGCGAAGATAAGGAGTCAGGAAGCGTTTCTCCACCCAGGCTTCCCCCAGGTAGAACTTTACCATCATACCCTGATACGAACGCACGAAATGAGCGAGCTGTCGATCTGCCAGGCGATTGTTTGCCGGGTTGCCGGTCAGCCCATAGATCAACATACAGGGTTGGTCGCCCTGACCAAAGATTTTTAAACCCTTCTTGGCAAGATTGACCAGTTTTTCTTCACCCGAAAGCTGGAAGGTTGTTTCGGTTTCCATGGGATCGCTCAAACGGAGCATCGAGAGCGGCAGCTCATCCTGTGCAATCTTTCGAACGGCATCCACCCCAATTTCGAAGCTCGGGAAGAAGGCCGCATAGAAATGTTCTTGTTCTGGCAGCTGCCTGATGCGCATGGTGGCTTCTGTCAGGATACCCAGGCGTGCTTCTGATCCGAGCACCATGTGGCGGAGATCAGGCCCAGCGGCACTTTTAGGAACGTGGGGCAGATCCAGTGGACCTGACGGCGTTTCCATATGGCCGCTGACGAAGAGAGGCTCAATCCGTCCATAATGATAAGATTGCTGACCAACCGAACGGGTGACAATCCAACCGCCAAGAGTCGAGTATTCCCAGGACTGGGGAAAGTGTCCGAGGATGTAGCCATGTTTACGTAATTGCTCTTCCAGTTGCGGACCGCTGACCCCTGCGCCAAAGGTTGCCTCGTGGTTTTCTTCATTCAAGTCGATCAACTGGTTCATACGTGCCAGATCAACACTGATGGTGATCGGACCTTCTCCAGGTGGTGTTAGGTGGCCTGTCACGCTCGAACCACCTCCATAAGGGATCAGGTTGATATGCTCCCTTTCTGCAAATTCAATCAATGTTCGTACGTCATCTTTGGATGTCGGATATGCAACGCCATCCGGATAAGTGTCGATCAAGCCATCGAACATATCCACCCAATCGTTGAGCGATTGCCCACGGGCATGTTTCAATCGTTCTTCGGGATCAGCTGTGATTAATGGGTGATTTGGGCATGTAGAAGGTGGGATTTTTGCAAGTAATTCTTTGACCGGGATGTTTGGCAATTTTAGTGGTTTACCGACTGCTTTTGAAAGATATTCTCTGGCAGGCTCTGGAACCGGGTAATCTGTATCGATATTTCCCCACCCTTGAATTCTTTTCATGATCTCCTCCAATTGGTTGGTTTAGTTGAAATTTGTTTGCTGCCAAAACAAAAGGCTGTCAGCCATGACCTGCTCGGTGATTTCCATGGCATGACCTTGATCTCTCTTTTGCGCTGCGGCAGATAAGTCTTCATAATACTGAAAGGAGTGCTTACGGGCAGCTGGAAGTGCGAAATAGTGAGGTGCCAAATTCAGATACATGTCCACAAAGCCATTCATGATCATGATAAAGACCGGGTTATTACTGAGCAGTGTCAGTTCGTGCTGCAAGGCACAATCGAAGTTTGAAAACAGATGAGGCGAGTCCTGCAGTGTAAATCGTCCTTCAAGAAAGTGGACAACTTTTTCTGGCGCATTGGTTACTGCCATTGCTGTGAATACTGGAGCCATTGAGAGGCGAACTTTGAGAAGATCGGGAATGAAGTCTGGAGGTAAATGGGTTGGATGCTCCGTCAAAGCGTTGAGGACGCCCAATTTTCCTTCGTGCCAGTAATCCCGGACGCGTGTGGGCTTGCCCTGGTGGATTTCAATCCAGCCATCTCGCTCCAGGCGCTGGAGTGCTTCACGCAGAGTGGGGCGTGTGACACCCAGCGCGTTGGCTAACTCTCTTTCACCCGGCAAATGACTGTTGATGGGAAAGGATCCGTCTAAAATGGCGTCGATAAGGCGAGACTCAGCGATTTCAGCTGGTTTTGGTATCGGTTTCCATTGAGGCTCCTGTTTGGGTAAAAACTGGTAAGTGGTCATACCAGTATCATAAACGAAATTCAACCATTTTACAAGCTTTTTGGGTGAAAGATACACCAAAACCTGGCAAAGTTACCTGAATTGAGTTTCTTGTGTGATTTTAGATGGCTGAATTATGCTGGCTTTATAAATGGATTTCATAAAGACGATGAATTTTGTGAAATTCAATATCCAGATTTTCGAGTTCAAGCAAGATGTTGATATTTTCTTCGCGCATTTGGAGCATTTCTGCATAGTCGTACTGGTCAAAGCTCATCACACTTTTGTATATTTCGTTATAAAGGATTGCTGTTCCGCCCAGCCGTTGATAGTCTTCAATGATCCCGATGCCGTTCAAGTCAATCCAATGGGTTCGCTTACTTTCGCGCAAAATCTGCAGCCACCCAATGGGAAACAGCCGTCCCTTTGCGCGCTGGAGCCCTGCACCGATATCCGGATATGCCAGCACCCATCCGACTGCCTTTCCGTCTTTATGGATCAGTTTCACAAGGCGTGGGTCGGCAATCCATAGCAGTTGCGAAACCATAGTATCCATGTCCTCATCTGTGATCGGTGGATTGCCAGCGGGTTCTGCCAGTGAGTCGTTATAGAGGCGTTTGAAGTCGTTGATTACCTTTTTAAGTTCAGCCTTGCTCCGCAGTTCCGGCGCATAAAAGCCCATCCGTTTTTCTACCAGTTTTGCTGCCTTCAAGATTTTTTCAGGCCAGACCAATGAGCGATCAATTCGAGCGGTGAAAACATCTTTGACTTTTTCAAACCCCAGTGACTCTATGAGTGCCGGGTAATAGTCTGGATTGTAAGCCTGTCCGAACGCAGGTTGATATTCAAATCCTTTAACCAGCATGCCAAACCCATCCAGCACGGTAAAGCCCTTTGGTCCGAGGACATGGTTTAGTCCCTGTTCTTCAGCCCACTCAAAACCACGCTTGAACAGTCCCTCTGCCACCGCCTGATCGTTTATTGATTCAAAATAATAAAAAAAAGCAGTTTTGGATTGGTGAAAGTCGTTATAGCGGTGGTTGTTTGCTGTAGCAAGCCGACCCAGGACATTCCCCTGATCATTTATTGCCAGGTAAAAGGCGGCCTCTCCATAGGTGTAAAAGGGATGGTTGGGTTTGAAAATCTGCCGTATCCCAGTTCGTAAGGGGGGCACCCATTGAGGTGTGCTTTGATATAGTTTGAAGGGAAAATCGATAAAGGCTGTTTGATATTTGCGGTTGTTGGGGGGGATCTGTATGATCTGCATCATTAACTTTCTGTGGCATAAGAACAATGAATACTATAGACGATGTTATCGTTTTGAACAAGGGTAAATTTGCAAAAAAGACCTGATTCCAGGTCTTTTTTGCAGCGTTTTTGATTTAGCCCTGGTTTCAGGGCACACCCCAGTAACGCAGGTCATCCACGTGAACGGTGAACCCGGGTGTGTTGGCAAATGCGACCAGAAAACCGGTATATCCATCGACTGTGATTTTACTATCTGAGGCGCTGCCAACCTCCTGGCCATCGATATAGAAGGTGAAGTTTGTGTCTTTCATCCAGATTCCAATCCGGTGGGGTTGATTGGGTCCAAAAGTTGCTGGTTCAGCAGATTTGAAACCGACGATTTGCTGGATATTGACATCTGGTTCCATCCTGAAGAAGCCCCACTTTCCCTCACAGGTGACACCCATAAAATAGAACCGCTGCCCATCAGAGCTTGAGCGAACCGCCAGGCCAAAACGATCAGCCCCTGCGCAGTTGGTCATCTCGATGACTGCTTCAACATAAGCATTTTTTAACCTGGGACTGGAAACATACCAGCTGTGCCAGTTGGCGTTTGCCTTTGCAGTGATGTTCAGTTTGCCATTGTTGGTGTTGAAAGAAGCCTGATCAGAATCAAAGTCCCAGGGGCTTGAATTGGCACTGAAATCATAGGTCCAGGCTGGAGCTCCCAAAAGGAGGGCAGGATCGTTCTGGTCTTCGGTTGGGGTGGGCGTTGCAGAAGCCGTAGGCGTTTCAGTTGGTGTTGGCTCAATGGCAGGTTCTGTTGTGGTGGGTGATGGCACGACAGTTTCTGTGGGTGGCAATTCAGTTTCGATTGGCTCTGCCAGGGCTGTCTCGGTCAGGATGATTGCCACCTGGGTCGATACAAGATTGTCATCTGGCTGTGCGGTTTCAGCCGGGGTGCATGCCGCCAATCCGCTCAATAACAGGAGAAAACATGCAATTGTTGTCAACCTCTTCATCGTAAACCTCCAATGAAATGATAAACTGCAAGGATAAACCTATTATATAGGAGTCAATAGCCTTTCGCAACTTATTTGGGTTAGCGTGGTTAAAAGCTATGACAATGCTGATCTAATAGAATGATCGTGAGGTTGAGAAACTCAAGTATAATCAAGCCTGTTGTTCAAGTTATTTTGATAAGGAAGGTCTTATGGATATTTTTGATAAATGCAATCAGTATTCAACTGTCAAAGAAGCGAAAGCCAGCGGTATTTACCCTTATTTTATTCCTCTTGATGAAAACGAGGGAACAGAGGTAGTCTATGAAGGCCGCAATATTATCATGTGCGGCTCGAATAATTACCTCGGTTTGACAACCCATCCCAAAGTGCGCGCGGCGGCGATTGACGCGATTGAGCGCTATGGCACCTCCTGCACTGGTTCGCGATTCCTGAATGGAAATATGACCCTGCATGAAAAATTAGAAGAGGAACTGGCGGATTGGGTAGGAAAAGAAGCCTCGCTGGTCTTCTCCACCGGCATGCAGGTGAATCTCGGTACGATCAGCTCGATTGTCGGACATGGTGAGATCGTTATACTGGATAAAGATGATCATGCCAGCATTGTGGATGGCGCTTTTTTAAGCGGCGGGAAGATTGAGCGCTATCGGCACAATGACATGGATCATCTGAGGCGGGTGTTGGAAAGCCTGCCAGCGAGCACGCCCAAACTGCTGGTGGTGGATGGCCTGTTCAGTATGGAAGGCGATATCGCCCCACTGCCAGAGATGGTACCGTTGTGTAAAGAATTTGGGGTCCGGTTAATGGTCGATGATGCCCATGCGATGGGCGTGCTGGGCGGGGGTAGAGGCACTGCCGCCCACTTCGGTATGACAGATGATGTTGACCTGATCATGTCGACCTTCAGTAAATCTTTTGCGTCCCTGGGTGGGTTTATCGCCGGGGAAACGGATGTGATTGAATATATTCAGCATCATGCTCGCAGTTTGATTTTCAGCGCCAGCATTCCACCCGCCAATGCCGCTACAGCTTTGGCTGCACTGGAAGTGATGCGCGAGGAACCCGAACGGATTGAACGCATCAACGAGATCGCTGAGAAAATGCGGGTCGAATATCATCGGTTGGGTTTTGACACAGGTCATTCCGTCACGCCCGTGATTCCGATCGTGATTGGTGAAGATGAACTCACTTTTATGACATGGAAACTGCTCTTTGAAAATGGCGTTTTTGTCAACCCTGTGATTTCACCGGCAGTCGCGCCGGGGCGCCAGCTGCTGCGTACGAGCTATATGGCCACACACACTGATGAACAGCTTGATAAGGTCTTAACCGTGTTTGAAAAGATTGGCAAACAACTCGGATTGATCTAGACCAAAACTGATAACAAAAAACAGCGATCTCTAACGGTCGCTGTTTTTGTGTTTAAATATTCTAACTGGTCAGGACTCAGGGGTTTTCCCAATACTTGATGTCATCAACCCAGATCGTGAGGTTTTCAGAATTTTCACCCACGAAGACTCCAAAACCGCCTTCAAGGAAGGCATTGTTGGTTAATTCCTTGACCTTTTCCCCGTTGATATAGAAGCTTAGCGAAGATCCTTTTGCCATAACGCCGAGCGTGTTGACGGCGTCGTTGCCGGTGACAATCGCGTCACTCGAGGTCCAGTCCAGCAGGTATTGCATGCTGGGGTTGTCCCAGATTTTTAGGATGTAACGACCATCGCAGGATACGCCAAAAAGATAACCCTGGTTGGAATTGGCAACATTGGGCACGCGGAACATCAGTCCATAATGACCAGCACCCTGGCAATCGGGTGTTTGAATTTTGGCTTGCAGGTAGAAATCTGTCAGGTAAGGCCATGTCAGCCGCCAGCCGTTGTAAACTGTCTTGGAGGTTAATTTGAGATAACCCTGGTCAATAACAGCGCTGGAATAGGTATCAGCCCCGATAGACCAGTTGTCTCCGTCATCCATTGTATCCACCCAATCGGGATCACCGAGTGTACGAGCCGGGTCTGTGTCTGCCAGCTCAGCGGTGGGGGTGGGGGTTGGTGTTTCCGTTGGTTCGGGCGAAGTCGGTTCAGGCGCTTCCGTTTCTTCGGTTAGAACATCCTCTTCCGGCGCTTCAGCATCCTCAACCTGAGTTGGTTCTGCGTCTGGCGGTTGGGTCGCTTCCACTTCATTCTCAATATCAGGCACGGCATCTTCCAATTCAACCGGTGTCCCGGTCAGGATTTTTGCGATCTCGGTAGCCATCGCGCTATCGGCGTCTTGTGGTGCTGCGCTTTCATAACCGGGCATATTACACCCGGATAGGATCAACGCTAAAAGAATAAGTGAAACGATTGTGAAATTTTTCATGTGATACCATCCATTCCTGATTGTTAATCTAAGTTGCCTGTCATGGACGTGTTCAGGCTAAATGTAGTTCTTATTAACCTCATTTTAGCATGTCCTCAGTGTCCTGTCATTATTGGTTTGCAAGTTTCTTACCAGAATTGGATGAAAACTGGAGGGCAGGATGAGAAACGTCATGGTAAAATGGAAGTGGGTTGGGGTTGTGTGTTGTGATACTGCCCATTTTTTATTTAATCAGGAGTCTGTTAAATTAATGGATGCCCTCAAAGCAATTTTTACCATCCTTTATCTTTTTTGGCCTTTGCTCATTTTCATGGGGTTCAAAGCATTATTTGTAAAGGATCAGCCTTTTTTCGAACGGGTTCGGATGGCTGCTGGACAGATTTTTATTGGCTGGCTGGTTTGGGCTTTCTTTCTCTTCTTTCTTTATACAAACGGCAACCAGCCGATCACGATCCTGTCGAGAACAACCGATCATGTCTTATTTGGTGTGCTGGGCGCGATTACCGGAGGGTTGAGTATCGGCTGGCTGCTCTACCGGTGGCGAAAAAACAGGATTCGATTGTCTGATATGAAAAGCCTCGAAGATCTGCTGGCACTCTCGCCAGAAGCGTTTGAATTACTGGTTGCCGCGATTTTTCGGGCGTATGGGCATGACGCAGAGGTGTCTGGCAGTCCTTCTGATCATGGTGTGGATGTTTTTGTTACCACCAATGAGGGGGAGAAGTGGATTGTGCAATGCAAGCGTTACAGTGGGTCTGTGGGGGAGCCCGTGATTCGGGATTTGTATGGAACGATGCTGCATGAAGGTGCGCAGCGTGCCTATCTGATCACCACCGGCAGTTTTACAACCCAGGCACAAACCTGGGCAACAGAAAAACCGCTGGTACTTTATGATGGTGAAGCACTGGTGAGGTTAATCAAGCGCACACAGAATAACCAGAAACGCCTCAACCCATCAATTTGAGTGCAAATGGCTGGCAATTTGCATAAGCAGCTTCTGAACAACCATTCCATGCGTTAAATCGGGAATAAAACTGCCGGTGGTGTCACCACCGAGAAATAAGTAGTGATGGTGCACAAGCGCACGAAGCCAACCAGAAGGCATGTAATCAGAGGGGAATTTCGAGTGAGGCTGATAATCGCTGTTCACATCATGCTGACGCCATCCCTCTAATGGCAGATAGCTCAGGTAGCTGTCGGGATGGGACGTGTTGAAACGCAAGGTGCCTTCTGTTCCGTAAATTTCAAGGGTAAAGTGATCGCCCGTGCCAGCGGAGATTCGACTGGAGACCAGTGTGCCAATTGCGCCGGACCCCAGGTCTTCAATCAGTGCAGTCGTGCATAGATCTGATGCTTGGGGGACGTCCTCAAACCCGCCGCTGGCAGCGGCAGTGCGAATAGCAAGGTTTTCACCTAGAAATGCGACCAATAAACTCAGGGAATGCGACCCAAGATCTGCTGCAGCGCCGTTAATTGGGGCAGGCTGCAATCGGTCTTTGTGTTTCAGGCGATAGGCGGAATCCAGATAGCTGCTGTGGAGATATTCTGCCCGAAAGTGCACAGGTTCGCCAAAGACGCCTGATTTCCAGTGGTTCAATGCTGCGCGGATCGCAGATTTCTGCAGATATTGGAACCCCATGACAATAAATTTCCCATGATCGTCCTGTGTTATCCCATCGAGCGCGTCAAGATCCTGATAGGAGACCCCCAGCGGCTTCTCAACGAAAATCCGCTTCAGATGGGGCATCTGTACTGCAGCTAAGAGCTGGGGGGTGTGGGTATCGTTAGGACCCAGCAGATAGAGCGCGTCGAGATCGTCTCGCTGCCAGATTTTGTCAGGGGGAATTGCCTCTGAAAAGCCAAATCGCTGAGCAAAACTTTCGCGGCTGAGAGATGTTGGCGAGGCGACGACGACCTTCTCAATTTGTGGTGCATCAGCATAATAGAATTTCATTGCATCGAGCGCATAGGCGTGTGCCTGTGCGATTCCCCCAGCCCCCAAAAAGCCGACTCGCATAAATTGGCTCATTGATCACCTCCATGTATATCCTGCCTTCGGATATTGACTTACTCAGGCTTTACAGGCTGATTATAACCGAGTCTGGTAAGCATCCTGTCAACATGAATTTCTTAAGATATTATGTGACGCGAAGATGTGGAATTTTTGGTCTCAAGCGATAATTGATTCAGTTATTGCGCTGATACAGTAGATAGGTATATTCGGTCTCACCAAAGCTCTGTTTGTCTCTGTCTATCATGTGATAGTTCGAATCAAGATATGGGATATTCAGGCTTTTGATTTTTTCGCCGGGATTGAGCCGCAGGACAAGAAATTCAGTTCTCTCTTCTTGCACGTAGCGGTTTTGTTCATCCATGTTGATCGGGAATTCGCCATAAGTAAAATTGTATTTCTGATAGTATTTCACATTTGGAATGATACCGGCAGCTGTATAAAAACCAGCATCCTGAAAGCCATAATTCAACAGGGTTTGTTCATCTGATTGATGAATGCGTGCGGCAAATTTGAACTGCACCATATCTGACTTTTCCCAATCCAGCATATAGGTATTGCGGTTGAAGCGCAGGGTGTAGGCGATAGCAATGAAGGAAACCAGAAAGATCAGGAGTGCGGTAAGCATCGGATTAATTTCTTTATCCAGATTTTCAGCATAAAAATTCGCCAGCAAAATGAAACCAAAAATGAGGAAGGGGGCGAAAACCAGGAAATAGTAGATATAGTCCTTTCCACCACCATAAACGCCAAGGGCAAGCAAGCCAATAGAGAGAAAGAGTCCTCCTCTCAGGAGAGGAGATCGAATAAATTTTCGGGTGGTTAGAAAGATCAGGGTGCCAAACGCCAAAAGGGTGATGGTTGGGGGATTAAATGTGAGATGCTGCTTGAAGGAAAGCAGTGCTGTGCGAATGATCTGGGAGAAGGTTACGGCTTCGGGGTAAATCGTCAGGTTGAGGATGAAGTACGTGTTGATCCACTCCGAAAGGGAGCGGGTCAGGCTGAAATAGACCAGCCAGGGCACGGTTGCAATTAGCATTCCGGCGAGAAAAACTAAACTGGCTTTGAGAGCCAAAAGGTATTTTCGCTTCAGAAACAGGCTGAAAAAAATGAGCAAGATCCACCCCAGCCAAAATCCCAAAAAGGCATATTTGATCCACAACACGCATCCCGCCATGATACCGTTTACCAGCAGGACTTTTGAATCCATTGGTTCAGGATCTTGTTCTTTGAAATGTTTGAGCAGACTGTGCAGGCTGACCATCAGGAAGGGGAAAACAAACGATTCTGCAGTATCCCCATGGGCAAAACTGCGCAGGTTCAGGACGGCTGCCGCAAAGATGGGGAGGACGAGTAGGCTATAGCGGGAGGGGATAAACAGGGCAATCGTTTTTAGGGTGAAATAGAGAAAAACGGTAAATGAGATTACTTCAAAAAAGAACACGCCGAGGAAAGAGTGATTGGAAACCAGAGAGGCTAATCCGTGGATGAAATAGAGCAGTGGTCCTTTTTGCTCAAAGAGATCTCGATAGGGTACCAACCCCTTCATCATGCCCTTTCCCAAGGTAAGGAAGGTGTTGGCATCGGGCCAATCATTGATGGGATACAGGGGGGACGTTTTGGTCGCAATTATCAGCAAGCTGAAAGATAGGATACTGCAGAGTGTCCACAAGCCCAGCTGTTTAAGCCACAAAGGAACAGTTTTCTGTTGCTGAGTTTGGGTTCGCGTATTTCCCAATGGATAGATCCGTAACGGAAAGGATTGCTTGATATGTGGCATGGTAGAAAAGCCTCTGAAAGCTATTTATGCGCTGTAAAAAAGGGATTTATTGCGTGCTGATATTATACAGCTTTGATAAATTTTCAGAAAGATGGAAATTTGATAAGGAGTTAGCAATGAAGACACAAAAAACCGCCACAATTGTGGCGGTTTTTCTATCTGTCGGGGCGCTGGGATTTGAACCCAGGGCCTCTTACACCCCATGCAAGCGCGCTAGCCGGACTGCGCCACGCCCCGATTTCAGAGCCTTATTATAGCCGTCTTTACCCAATTTGGCAAGCGAATCTTCATTCAGCGAATCTTCATTCTGGTGTTTGAGCCTGTGGCACAATCCCGGCAGCATAGAATGTTGGTATGAAAAGCACTCTTTCGCCTGAAGCACAAGCCTCACGATCCTTTTCTTCCAGATCGGATAATTGGGCTGCTGTGAATTGATCTGCAAGGTCTGCCCGGATCATGTCCCATTCGGTTGGGTCCATCGACTGGCTGGGCGATCCCGACCAGGCAGCAGAGAGGATACCGGTTTCAACCTCCTGTAACCCCGCATGATGGAACAGAGACCTGAGTTTACGGCCTATGGCTCTATCTGCGCCCTGTGCTCCTAAGGCGTGGGTTTGTTTCTTGCCCAGCATATCCAGGGGTGGGGGGTAATCAATGCGAGCATTGTGGTCAGGTTCCGCCAAAGCGATCAGGCATCCGTCCGGGCGGGTGACACGGCGCATTTCTGCCAAAATCTCAGCCGGATCAGTTACCCAAAGCAGGAGATAATGGCAGTAACTGACAGCAAAGCTATCCTGTGAAAAGGGTAGATGAAAGCCATCTGCCTGGACCAATTGGAAATCCTTGTTGATCTCCTGTGCATACCGTAGAGGAGGAAGGAGAAGATCTACCCCAAACAGGCGATTTGCTCGTTGGTCGGCCAGTTGTGAAAGGACAGCGCCTGTCCCAGAGCCCACCTCGAGCAGTGCGTCAGACGCAGATAGTTTTATCTTGCGAAAAAGGTGATCGCGAATTGCTGTTGTCCATGTGGATTGCTGCACATAGCGTTGATGCCACCATGCAAGATCTAAACGATTCTCAGCCACCCTGCGCTTGTGCCTTTTTCCAGATTTCCTCCCAGGGATCGGAAAGGAGATTGCCCAGCACCTGCTGATACATGCCCTGGGAGGGTAGGACGTCACCATCGGGTTCAACATACAGCCAGGCTTTGCCCGAACCTTCCGGAGCTTCCTGGTCGGCTATGTTTTCGAGTTCTAAAGCAACTGGATTATTATTTGAATACGGCACTGGCAGGTCCCAAACTAAATTGATTTGCATTACAGCTGCATAATCCCGCAGGTTTTGCAGCTGTTCGGTGAGGTTTTTACTGGCTTCGCTGAGAGAGAGGGCATTCACCTTTAGCTCAGCAAGTTGTTTGATGGACGGCTTCAGGTCTTCACCTTCATGAAGGGTGAGGTGAACGGTGGTAAACAGGTCTTTGGAAAGGATTTTTTCAAGGATATGCCACTGTTGGGCGTTTGCTGGATCTAAAATAAACATCAGATGATCCAGACCGTTCGCCAAAAGCAGCTCAAGGTATTCTTCATCCTCCAATCTTAACCCATCGCTCAGCAATCCTGTGACCAAACCCAGTTCTTCTGCTGAGAGGAGCAGGTCGGGAAGATCCTGCCTAAGGGTGGGCTCACCACCGGTAAAGAGGATGTGAGGAACTCCATTTTCGAAGGCTTTTTGCAACACGGTCTGCCATTCTACCGTTGTGAGTTCGCGACTAACCCGATCCAAAGGGGTGTGCTCGTGGTGGCTATCATCATTGATTTGATAGGTGAGGGCACAATCCAGACGGTAGGGTGCATCGATCTCGCTGGTGTAGGGTTCCTGCCTTTCGATGTCCAGATAGGTGACCGGATCCAGGTCCGGGGTTGTGATGAGTAACTCGACCTTGTTGAGAAAAGCGCCGTAGTCCAACCGGATTTGGTCTTTATCACTCCGATATCGACGCGCAATCCTGTTAACGGCGCGATCCTCCTCAATCTGTTGGATGAAGTGATAAGCAAATTCAACTGCTGTTCGGTTGAGGTGCAGAACGGTTGCAGCGTTGATCACCAGAATTCCCTGACCATCCTTATTAACCCTTAGATGCAGGCGATATTGTTGGTCTGCACCCTGGGGCGTGTGATAAGTATACATTCCAGGGGGGATGGGTTGCTTTTGGGCGAAAAAATCTTTTATTGAGTCGATCAATTCTTTAATTTTCATTCTGGCTTCTCCGTTCAGAATTTAAGTATCGGGCTCTGGATGGGGTTAATGGATTGGTGGTCTCTCGCAAGTGGACATCCTCCACCGCATTCTGGCAGGAAGTCGCAGGCTTTGCAGCCTTCGGGAATATTGGTGCGATTTCGCAATTCAAGCGCCAAAGGATGTTCCCAGATTTCCTGCCACTTGGCAGTAAGCAAGTTTCCGAGAGAGTGGTAATAGGATTGGCAGGGGAGCACATCGCCATTGGGTTCGATACACATGTTATAGAGGGCAGCTGTGCAGCCTTTGACTCCTAAATCCAGCTGGATCGGATTGAAATGGCAATATTGGGTGGGGGTGTACCAGATCAAACGCTGTCCGTTAGACTCTGTGAGGGTGCGTGCCGTTTCCAAAAGCGCGGGAAGAACTTCTTCCTTTAATCCAGTACCGACGGATTCCCCTTTGCCAGCGTAAATCAGGGCGTTGAGTCCCACAGTTGGCACGTTAAGGTCTGCCA
Organism: Anaerolineaceae bacterium UBA6086; assembly: GCA_002436005.1. Lineage (GTDB taxonomy): Bacteria > Chloroflexota > Anaerolineae > Anaerolineales > Anaerolineaceae > Brevifilum. The sequence goes on from DIXG01000009.1 coordinate 17,748, forward strand.
GGAAAAGCAGGGTGTCTTCCAATGAGCCGTAGTTCTCGCTCAAGAGGGTAGTGTTGGTCATCAAGTACAAGTTTGTACTGACCACGTTTTTTAGCCCGCTAACTGTTTCCTCCCAGGCGCCTTTGGCTGCAACCATATGATCATGGATGACGGCATCATGAGATTCAAGGGTGATCTGGACATGATCCAATCCGGCAGATACCAGCCGATCCAGGAATGACGGGTCTGACAGTCTTCGTCCATTGGTGTTCAAACCCGTAATCAAGCCTTTGTGTTCTGCGTAGGCAATAAGTTTGGGAAGATCTTCATAAAGGGTAGGTTCGCCGCCTGTGAAAACGATATGGGGAATTTTTAAATCCCAGATGATATCAATGATGCGCATCCAATCATCAGCCGCCATTTCAGGAAAACGCCTGGAGCGTGCGTTGTAGCAGTGGCTGCAGTTATTGTTGCATCGGTAGGTGAGTGCCAAATCCATTCGGTAGGGTGCGCTGGGTTTGGCGCTGAAGGGAGCTGTTGTTTCAAGATCAAGATCGCAAATTGGGCAACCACCATGTGGATCCATGAGTTCTTCAAGCTGCAATGAAAATTCCTGGTAATCGTTTTCTGCTTGCGATTTTGTTACTTTGAATTTCTTCCGAAATATGCGACTGATCTGGGTGGGGTTATACCCTTTCAAATGGAGATATGCCATCATAGCAGCAGAAGGGTTGAGGTGAATCACTTTGTTGGCGTTGATGATCAGCAGGCCGCATTTGTCTTCGTCCACGCGGAGGTGGATACGTGTTTTACCGCCTGATTCCTGACGTGGGAAATGATAGATTCCCGGATCTACTGATGGTGAGGCATTAAAAATCTTATCGAAGTATTCAGAAAATGGTTTCATAATTACTGGAAGCTCTCCTGGTGAGGTTGTCACCAGGAGAGTGTTGTGGTGTGAATGGTTACCTTCCGCCGCCAGCACAGGCGCAGGCACAGCCCGCACAGGCGCAGGCGCAGGCGCATGAACTGCCTCCGCCGCCGCGGAACCCACCTGAGCTGCTGCTGCGTGTGGTTTGCGGAATGGGGTTTGTGCGATTGGTGATTCCTGTAGTAAACGAGGTTAAATTGCCTACGACGCCGGCTGCCATCCCGGTTGCACCATTGATCAGGTTTGCAGCAAAATCAGCGCCGGGGATATTGGGCATTGAAGACCTTGCGCTGCCCGAAGGCTGGCCAGTGGATGCGGCCGGTCTGCTGCCAGTACCGACACTGCCGCCAATTGATTGGCGGTAGGAGGGAGAGTAGCGGGGCCACCAGATCGGAACGTAGACAGGACCGGTGAAAGTTCGGCGTGTTCGATCCTGGTATTCGTTATCGAGCATGGTCCACTCGAGAGTTTCGTTATAGGTTTCGCTCTTCACCTCAGGAGTATCAGCCTCTTCCACCATTTTCCATGCTCGCTGCATAATATCGGTGTAGTAAGCCACAGATTCTTTGTGTGAAAAGCCTTTCATCTTTTTCGATACAGTACTGACCAGGTCCACCATCATTTTTTGCAGTGCGGTCCGCCGAGCATTGGCAGGTTTTGTAAAGGCTTCCAAAAACGCGACTTCGTAAGGATGCAAACCTTCGGGAAGTGGTTCGGTGACTTCGATTTCTAAAGGATCCTGGGAAAGGACCATGGCGGCTTCTTTCTTGAGGGTTCCAAACAAAATCATCGTCAATACTTTATCCATGGGTTGTTCCATCAGGATTGCCGCCTCAACCGCAGTCAGGCCGCGTTTGATGCCATGCCCTTCAATTTTCATTTTGGGCGGCAAATATTCCATTTTGCGCTTCTGAGCGCCGACTGTGCCCTGGTAAAATGTCCAACCAAAGATGGCAAAAAAGGCAGCCCCAAAGCCAAAACAGCAAAAATTGCTGCCAATGAAGCTAAACAATGCACCAATGAAATTTGGAGAGCCGCTGGAGGAGGGTCCATCAATCACCTCCGATTCCGTTCGAACCGCCCCTTCAGGTACATATGATTTCGGGAATGCTGCGCCAAAAGTATATTGGGTATGTGTGTTGGCATTGGTCGTCTGCCAGGAGAAGTAGATTCGCTCTTCTGCGGCAGTTCTCCCGATTTCACTGGGTTCCTGGGAGCCAGGCCAATCCTCTGGGTAGTAATATACAGATTCTTCATCTCCCACACCGGGCGGGAGGATGATTGTCACACGGTAATCCGTGTTGGTGCTTTTATCACCAGCGGGGTCAAACCAGTTCGGGCTGAACATAAAGCTGGCGTAATCCACACGGTCTTCTCCATCATAAGGGTAAAGCACGTTGCCCACACCGGGAATCCACACGATCACTGTGCCAGATTGTCCTGGGGGAATGGCATTGCTTTCTAAATTAAGTGCAAACCCATTTATCACGCCTGGCAGAGCATCTTCAATTGTCTTAATTTCTTTTCCGTCGACAGTGGCTTTGATGTTGCTGCGGTTATACGCTGAGGTAGGCATACCCACGTCAACAAACTCGATCGGTGCTCCTTTGGGGTCATTTTGAAAATCGATGATGTAATTCAGCGATAATGTGCCATCCTCTTCAATATAGGCTTCAACTTCCGTCGCCGTGACAGTAAATCGGTAGTCCTGCGCAGATACCACATCTGGCAGGCTGAAGAGGCTGAGAAATATCAGGAACAGGAAAATGGGTCTAATTTTTTTCATAAATCACCACTTAGGCTCTTCAGTTAGCTGGTATGTTGTGGAACAATGTGGGCATTCAACCACAGGCGCGCCAGCGATCATCTTAACATCTTTGGATGTGAGCGGTCCACCGCAAGATTTGCACTTAATTGTGTCCATACTTACGCCACCCGGCAGGTCGATATTCAGGTTGACGACCTGATCCCCTTCTTTTTGCGGGGGTGAAAGTTTGGTGCCGAGGAAGATCAGGGCAAAGCCGATCACAAGCCCAATGATCCCGACGATGATCCAGCCCGGCGAGCCTTCCGGGCTGAAAGCGCCGAGGATAAATAGAAAGGCGAATATGATAAAAATCGCTGCTGTGATAAACGCAATAATTCTTCCTGCACGCATGGGTCCTCCAGTTTGATTATGTAACGATATCCGTATTTTAACTTAAGGTTGATGACACGACCAAAGATTTTCTCAGGTTATTCATCTGATTTTGAAACAGAATTTTTCGCTTATAATGAGATTAATTAAAATCAGGGTCGTGCTTATATTCACCATTATACAGGATTTGTTAGCCCATGACAGCTGAAATCATTCCAGATATTGTCGTCAGCCGCCTGCCGTCCTACCTGCAAACATTAAACCAGATGGCAAAGGAAGGCTTTTACACCGTTTCCTCAAAAATGCTGGCAGACCGGGTGGGGGTGACTGCTGCGCAGATCCGAAAAGACCTTTCACTCTTTGGTGGATTTGGCAAACAGGGTACTGGTTATCCGATCTATCATCTGATCGAAGAGCTTCAAAAGATCCTGAATATGGATCGGGTCTGGAAAGTGGCGGTCGTTGGGGCTGGCGACCTTGGTAGGGCGCTGGCTCACTACCAGGGCTTTGGCCTGCGAGGGATTGAAATCGTATTGATTTTTGATATCGACCCCAAAATTATTGGTACGCAGGTAGGTGCACTCACCGTCTTGCCTGTTGATCAGATGGCGTCTGAAATCAAAAAAATGGGCGTAAAAATCGCCATTCTCACTGTGCCGGGGGATGTTGCTCAGCCAACAGCGGAGCGGCTGGTGGAAGCCGGCGTGGAAGCCATTTTAAATTATGCCCCGGTTACGTTGATTTTGCCCGAATCAATCCACGTTCAGCACATTGACCCGGTGCTGCATATTCAGCGCTTGATGTATTACTTGGGTTGAGATTAGGATGTTGCGGGGGGATATTTGATCAGGTGGATGAGTAAATCCAGATTGCGAATGTTCTGAATTTTTGTTTGGAAAAACTTCTTTTGTTTGGAATTTAAAATAATCCGCTCATTCTTAATGACGTGTGTTTCAATATCGGACCACGGGAAGAAATCCTTCTTGGTAAAGAGTCCCAATGCGCTTGCCTTAAGACTGTTGCCAAAATTCAGGTCATAATTCTGGACAAAGCTCAGGCGTGCATTGACCAACAGAACCGGTAAGATTTGAGAACGAATGATACTGGTTAAGTCGTCGATGCGATTGTATCGGTTCCGGATGATCAACTCTTTTCCGTCCTGATCCTCCAGGCGGATAAAAACCCTGGTTGATATTTCACCTCCCCCAAACATGATGTGGCTGATCCGCGTATCCAGGCAGGTGGTATCCTGCCAACGCCATTCTACATGATTTCGTCCCCTTTTTTGCCTGAAACCTTCGTCGAATATGGTGATGCCATCATTCCAATGATTTTTGGTATAAAGGATCCCGATGACACCGGCTGGCAGGGCGAGAAAAATGAGGAAAAGTAAGAGCGGCGCCTGGCTCAACACCACTGATCGCCCGTAGATTTGAGTTCCTAACCTGAGTGCCAGTATCTGATCAATGATTGAAAGAATTGCGAAAAGGATCACGATGATACTACCCAATAACAAAAACCAGCGTCTGGACTTTTCGTTTTTAAGAGGAAAGTGATCCACAGGGGCATTGTTATTACTAAAATTGCTCTTGGGAGGGTTGGATTGAGCGTTCACCCGCTTGATGTTTGGCATGGTTATTTTCGAAGGACTTATGCTTTAGGTGGAAGATTCCGACTGAGGATCTCGAGCATGGAGAATGATTTTGCTGCTCCCTCGACAACACAGGTGGTTGGGTTATCGACCAGATATGCCGGGATGCCCAGCGTTTTGGTCAGGTAGCGGTCAATACCACGCAGGAGAGAAGTGCCACCGCACAGCGCCACACCCCGGTCAATGATATCAGAAATTAATTCCGGGGGGGTTTGCTCAAGCACGCGACGGACTGAAGTGGCAATCAATTCCAGTGGACTTTGGAGAGCCTCCACAATTTCGTCCGTTGTCAGGGTTGCAGGACGCGGCAAACCCGTAACCTGATCCTGCGCCTGGATTTCCATGACGGATTGCTCATCCTGAGGGATAGCGCTGCCAATCCGAATTTTTAATTGTTCTGCAGTTGGCTGACCAATGATTAACCCATATTTTCGGCGAATAAAATCGACGATGGCTTCGTCCAATGCCAAGCCTGCTGTGCGGGAGGTTTTTGCGGAGACAATCCCGTTCATGGAAAGAACTGCTGCCTGGGTTGTTCCCCCACCAAGGCAAATGATCATATTGCCCGTAGGGGTGCCAATGGGCAGGTCGACGCCTAAAGCGGCGGCTAAAGGCTGCTGAATCAGGTTGACATCACGGCTGCCGGAGCCGAGTCCGACCTCATAGACTGCACGCCGTTCCACGCTGGTGATGCCAAATGGAATTGTGATCATCAGGCTCGGCCGAAAGAGCAGCATCCTGCCAGTGACCTGCCGAACCCATTCCCGCAGCAAGTTTTCTGTGATTTCATACTCTGCAATCACGCCATAGCGCATTGGGAAGTTAACTTCGATGCTCTCGGGAACCCTTCCAAGCATGTCCAGCGCAGATTGACCAATTTCGACCAATTTGAGTTCTTCAAGAAGTATGGCGGCGACAGTTGGCTCCTGGATGAGGATATTTTTCCCTTCTGCGATCCGGGTGTTTAATGTGCCGAGGTCGATTCCTAATTCTCGTGATAATCCTGCCATGATACCTTCCTTGATACTCGCAATAACAATTTCTTTTTTGGATGAGCGATAGGGGTCAGGGATTTGAGAGACCGGGTTATCAGAAATTGTTGAGATCTTTTGTGTGTAGGGCTCGATTGGCTGCAATTGATGTTTGTGTTCAAATCCAGCCTTCTGTATATTATCCTAATTTTATCATTACTGAAAGGTGGATTTACAGAAGATTATACATTGACCTCTGCTGAAAGCCGGAAAAGAGTATAAGCCCTGTAATCGTATAGTTTATTTACAGCTGGGATATAATTAATCCCTGCTTTGATTTTTGTGCTAAAGGACTTCGCGTGGTTTTAATCAGCGACCTAAGAGGATAAGATTGGAAAGACAATGATGACAGATACCGAACAAAGATATCAGGACGCTTTGGATTTTCTGTATAGTTTTATTGATTACAGCCTAAAACGGAATTTTCGGAACGCAGCTGAAAAGTTTAATTTGGATCGCATGCGGGATTTTATGCAGCATTTGGGCAATCCGCAAAACGATTACCAAATTATTCATGTGGCTGGCACAAAGGGGAAGGGATCGGTTTCTTCATTTTGCGCCAGTGTGCTGACATCACAAGGCTATAAGACCGGGCTTTATACCTCCCCGCATATGATTGAGTTCACTGAGCGTATCCAGATCAATGGTGAGGATATTTCTAAGGCAGACCTGGCAGATCTTGTGGATCAGATCAGGCCTGTGACGGAGTTAGTTCCTGAAATTACAACCTTTGAGCTGACGACCGCGCTTGCATTTTTATATTTTTCACAACGAAAGGTCGATTTTGCCATTTTTGAGGTGGGTCTGGGCGGGCGTCTGGACGCGACCAACATTGTCGATCCAGAAATTGCGGTGATCACATCTATTTCTTACGACCATGTTCAGATTTTGGGGAACACTCTAAGCGAGATTGCGGGTGAGAAGGGCGGTATCATCAAACCGGATACGCCTGTGGTGGTAGCGCCTCAAAAAGAGGAAGCCCGTTTGCGCCTGGAACAAATCGCCAAAGAACGAAATGCGCCCATTATTCAGGTGGGCAGGGACTATCTCTTTGCGGCAAATTCACACAGCCTTAGCGGGCAGACTTTTCTGGTATGGACACCTGATGAACAGCCGCTGGTGGACGAATTCATTGAATCAGGTGGTCGAGACCTGTGGAGTCCGATCAGGCTTCGAATTCCCTTACTCGGATTTCATCAGGTAGAAAATGCTGCCACCGCCTATGCTGCGCTGAAGACAATGCAAAAATTTGGCGTGGCGATTTCTGACCAGGCAATCCTGGATGGCTTTGCAAAGGTCTCGTGGCCGGGAAGGATGGAAGTGGTGCAACAGCATCCACCGGTTGTTATTGACTCTGCCCACAACCGCTACTCTGCCTTGCGTCTCAGGCAGGCGATGGATGATTATTTCCCTGGGCTGCCGGTTATTCTCGTTTTTGGCGCATCTGAGGACAAAGACGTTGACGGGATGTTCCAGGAACTGCTTCCCAGAGTCCGCCGTGTCATCGCCACCCAATCCACTCATCCACGCGCTTATGATGCGAATCAGCTGGTAGAGGTGGCACATCGCTTTGGCTGTTCGGCAGTGGCAATTCTTCCTGTTGAGGATGCTGTGAAAGAGGCATTGCAAGAAGCCGGGAAAGAAGCTGTGGTCCTGGTGACAGGCAGTGTTTTCGTTGCTGCTGCTGTTCGGGATGTGCTGGTCAATCATGGCAAGAGCAATGATTAGCGGTCAGATGTCGGCATTTTCAATTTTTGACCTTTTCAAAAAACCAAACTGGAGTTGCAATGACGAATAAACACTGGTTCCCGCCATCAGATGATGATCATGACTTGATGGGTAACATTCACCAACGCACAGAAGAGCTCTATCGCATATCCAATCGTGATATGGAAGATGACGGGTGTTTTATCTGTCCCGCATTTATTTTGGAGGATATCGTTGTTTTTCCCAAGATGATTTCGCCAATATTCTTCACCAATGAATCTGCTGTGTTGGCTGTGGAAGAGGCACAGGAACACTATCAAACTGCAATTGGTGTTTTCCTTAGCGGAGAGGCATCAGAAGACACTGCTGAAGATGAAGCTGTTGAGCGTGATGAAGATCGTATCGATGATCAGGCTGGGGACGACAACCCAAGCTTTTTGCCAGTTGGTGTGGAAATGGCAGTGGGACGGCTATTATCCATGCAAAGCGGTAACCAATCTGCACTGGTGCAGGGGAGGAGGAGGGTGGAGATTGTTCGCATCCTGCAGACGGAACCTTATTTACTTGTTGAAGCCAAACCAATTGATGAAACATTAAAATCAACCCGACACTTGAATGCCTTGATGCGCACCACTCGAAAACTATTTGAGCAGTGTGTGGATATGAATGACAGTCTGCCAGAAGAAGCCTACCTTTTTTCGATGAATATCAACGAGCCGGGTTGGCTTGCAGATATGGTTGCCACATCTCTGTCGCTGCCTAATGATGTTCGTAAAACACTTGTGCTGCTCTCTCATCCTGTGGATCGGTTGAAGAAAATCAACCAAATTCTGGCTGAGGAACTGGATGTTTTAGAGATTGAAGACGAAATCCAGTCGCAGGTTCAAATTGAGGTTGACCGATCACACCGAGAGTTTTATCTCCGCGAGCAGCTGCGGGCAATTCAAAACGAATTAGGGGAAGGCGATATCTGGGCACAAGAGATTATTGAGCTGAGTGAAAAAATTGAAGAGCGTGAAATGCCTGATGAAGTCAAATTGCAGGCAACGCGTGAGCTGAATCGGCTGCAGCAAATGCCCTCCATGGCACCGGAGGTTGGGATTATTCGCACCTATCTCGATTGGCTGCTGGATTTGCCATGGAATGAGGTCACTGAAGATAATTTGGATGTTATTCACGCCAAAACGGTTCTCAATCAGGATCATTATGGGTTGAAAAAGGCGAAGGATCGCGTTATCGAATATATTGCAATCCGCAGTTTGCAGCCCAAAAAACTACGTCAGCCAATCCTGTGCTTTGTTGGACCACCAGGCACCGGTAAGACTTCTCTGGGTCGATCGATTGCAAATGCGCTCGGTCGGCAATTCGTGCGGTTATCACTGGGCGGCATTCGTGACGAAGCTGAGATCAGAGGTCATCGCCGCACCTATATTGGCGCGATGCCAGGCAGGATCATTCAAACCATGCGCCGTGCTGGCACTCAAAACCCACTGTTCATGCTGGATGAAATTGATAAGCTTGGGGCTGACTTCCGCGGAGATCCTTCATCTGCGCTGCTTGAGGTGCTGGACCCGGAACAGAACAAAGCCTTTTCAGATCATTACCTGGAGGTCGATTACGATCTTTCAAATGTCATCTTCATCACCACAGCCAATTCACTTGGAACCATCCCTCCTGCGCTGTTGGACCGGATGGAGGTGATTGAGTTTTCTGGCTATATCGAGGATGAGAAGCTGGAAATCGCCAAACGATTTCTTGTACCGCGTCAACTGGAAGAAGCCGGACTGCAGGATGAGGGGATCACCTTCCAGGAGACAGCCTTGATGAAGATCATACGGGAATACACCTATGAGGCTGGTGTGCGGAATTTTGAACGAGAAATTGGTAGTGTTTTACGCAAATTGGCACGATTGAAGACTGAGCAAAAAGAGTATCCCTCGAGGGTAACGCCACAGGCTGTACGAAAATTCTTGGGCCCTCAGCAATTCTTTGAAACCGAGGCTGAAGGTGAAGATGAGGTTGGTGTTGCAACTGCTCTGGCTTGGACAGAAAATGGTGGAGAAATTATGCCTGTTGAGGTATTGATCCTTGAGGGAAAAGGCAATTTACAGATCACGGGACAGATTGGCGAAGTGATGCAAGAATCGGCACAGGCAGCGCTTTCGTATATCAAGTCTCGAGCGGATCTGCTCAATATTGACAGTGACCTGTTTGAAAATGTGGATGTCCATTTGCATGTTCCTGAAGGTGCCATTCCGAAGGATGGACCGAGTGCTGGGATCACAATTGCCACTGCGATGATCTCGGCTTTTACCAGTCGTCCCAGTTACCATTTGGTTGGGATGACCGGGGAAATAACGCTACGGGGCAGGGTATTGCCTGTGGGAGGCATTCGCGAAAAGATACTGGCTTCGCATCGGGCTGGTCTAAAGACGATTATCTTTCCAAAAAGAAATGAAAAAGACCTGGAAGAAGTGCCGAAAAGCGTCTTGAAGGAGATTGAGCTGCTGCCGGTGAGACATATGGACGAGGTTTTACCGGTGGCTTTGCATGAGCGAAAACAACCAGATCGGACACGCAAGCGCTCGTCAAATAAGAAAACAGCATCTGATGAAACAGATGCTGAAGAATGACGGATAGGAAGATCCTGTCTTAGTAGACGCCTGATTAGGTTTCGATATTTTTGTTTTATCGGGATGGTTCGTTTTCCGAAGAAAAGCTATCCGCTCGTAGTGTTGTGATTCCATTGCGAACCTGTGATAGGATGCGATCCATCTGCATTTCCAGGTTGGTCAATGTATCCAGAACATACTTATCAGCCTCATGCTGAGTGTTGACAGCCTCTTTTTGTGCTTCCTGGATAATTTGTTCAGCGCGCGTTTTTGCTGATTGGATCAATTCGTCATCTTCCAGGCTTTTTTCAGCTTTGTCGCGGGCAATTGCAAGGGTTCGGTTGGCTTCTTCCTTGGCTTGTGCCAGAATTCTGTCTCTCTGTGTGATGATTTGCTGTGCTTTCTTGATTTCTTCAGGTATAGCAACCCGCATCTGGTCAATCAAATCCAGCATGCGGTCCTCATCAACAATAACGCTGTGAGTTAACCAGATAGGACGGCTTTCATTGAAGAGTTCTTCAAGCCGATCAACCAAATGTAAGATATCCATGACGTCCTCCGCTCATATCCATATCTTAAAACGTTGCAATCCTTATACCAATCTTAACCGATAAAGCAAAATCTGGTTAATTAATCCCTCAAGGAAGTAAGAGGGACCACGTCCTGGTCATCTCCGAGCAAATGGAACCGCTTTTTGAGGGCTAACTCAACATGTTTGGGCACCATGCTGGAGACATCGCCACCCAGAGCGGCAATTTCACGCACGGTGGTAGAGGATAGAAATGTGTGTTTTTCACTGGTGATCAATGCGATGACATCAATGTCGGGGTCCAGGCGGTTGTTTGCCAGTGCCATGCGAAATTCATATTCAAAATCTGAGAAAACTCGCAATCCCCGCACAATGGATTGTGCACCTACTTTTTTGGCAAATTTGACGGTCAGCCCAGTATAGGCGGTTACACTGATATTATTTGTGTCACGAAACGATTCTTCAACAAGTGCCAGACGTTCTTGTGGTGGAAAGAGGATATTATCCTGCTCTCTAGCATAGACTGCAACAATTACCTGGTCAAAAAGCTCTGCGGCACGTTTGGCGATGTTGATATGCCCGTAGTGGATGGGGTCAAAGGTGCCAGGAAATAAAACAGTTGTCATTTCAGCTCACATCTCCTTCTGCAGAAGGCCAAAAATGTTCAAGTGCATCCAGCATCAACTGGTGTTCAGGAGCTGATAGGCTTGGATCATTTTCGAGGACCTGCCGCGCATAAACTTGTGCTTTTTCAATGAGTTGGATATCGGTAATGCTTGCCAATCTTAAGTTAGTGTAACCGGACTGCCTGGTGCCAAGGAATTCTCCTGGGCCTCTCTGGCGAAGATCGTATTCTGCCAGTTCAAAGCCGTCGTTTGTCTTTTCCATGGCTAATAGGCGTTCGTTCTCTGCCTGGTCACTTGTTTCTGGAATTAAGATGCAATAGGATTGGGCGGCTCCACGCCCTACACGTCCCCTGAACTGGTGCAGCTGGGCTAACCCAAATCGGTTTGCGCCTTCGACAACCATCACAGTTGCATTAGGGATATCTACGCCGACCTCCACGACAGATGTGGAAACCAGGATATCAAATTCGCGGTCCCTGAATTTCCGCATCACTGTTTCTTTTTCATCAGGTCGCAGGCGACCATGCAACAGCCCAACATGCAGATTTGGAAAGATTTCGGACTGCAAGCGTTGCTGTTCCTCAACAGCTGCCATGTTCTCATCACCGTTAGGTTCACCATTACCAACAACACTATCGGCGTCAGACTCGCCTTGCTCTACCAGGGGATAAATGATAAAGGCCTGATACCCTTTTCCCACCTGGGATCTTATCAAATTGTAAATGCGCTCTCGTTCTGTGGGATAAACGATATGGGTGCTCACAGTTTGCCTTCCAGGAGGCATTTCGTTCATGACGGTGACATCCAAATCGCCATAGATGGTGAGTGCTAATGAGCGTGGAATGGGGGTGGCAGTCATGACCATCAAGTGGGGATTGTTGCCCTTGTCTCTCAGTGCAGATCTTTGTGCCACACCAAAGCGATGCTGTTCATCAACGATGGCGACCTGAAGATCTTTGAACTGTACAGGATCTTCGATCAGGGCGTGTGTGCCGATGACCAGCTTGACAGAACCCTCTGCCAAACCTGCCAAGATGGCTTCACGTTCTTTGGAAGGTGTATCGCCGATCAGTAAGCGAATTTCATCTTCCTGCAAGGGGGCGTTTTCATACGCCTCATTTGCCAGCAACTGCTTTAGGCTGGCGTAGTGCTGCTCGGCAAGGATACTGGTGGGCGCCATGAAAGCTGCCTGTGCCCCATTCTTGACCACGATGCTGATGCCCAGGGCAGCGACGACCGTTTTGCCAGAGCCGACATCGCCCTGCAGAAGTCTGTTCATGGGGCGTCCTGAAGCCAGATCTTGCCGGAGATCTTGCAGCGCAAGCTGCTGCGCATGTGTCAGCTCGAATGGAAGATGCACAAGTTGATCGAGCAGCCATGCATCTTCAACTTCAAAAATCCGCCCGGTCAGTCGTTCATATTCAAGTTTCTGTTTAAGAACACCAAGCTGAAGCAGGAAAATCTCATCAAAGGCAAGGCGGGATCGGGCTTTTTTGAGTGAGGCAGCGGTCTCGGGAAAGTGGATCTCCTTCAAAGCTGTTGAAAGATCCATTAAGTCGGCATCTTCAAGGATGTACTCCGTCATAAATTCGGGAATTTTTGGTGCCCACTGGTTGACAATTTGGTACATCATGCGGCGCAGCCAGCGTTGGTTTAGCCGAGCTGTGAGGGAATAGACCGGGACAATGCGCTTTGTGTTCAGCTGTTCCTGTTCAACCTGTTCATATTCCGGGTGATACATCACCAGTCGCCCCATATATTGTTCTATTTTTCCTGAAATGGAAAGGAACATATTTTTGCGTAAATACCGGAGTTGATAATCCTGGTTGAACCACAGCAGTTGAATATTACCCGTGTCATCTGATACGACTGCTTGAATGATTTTTCGATTCTTGTTGCGACTTGTGAAGGATGAAATACTCTTTATATAAGCAAGAATGGTGACTTCCTCGCCAAATTTCAGGTCTTTGATCAAGCGCAATTCTGAATAGTCATCATAGCGCCGCGGAAAATAGTAGATCATATCCTCGATGGTATAGAGGTTTAATTTTTCGAGCAATACAGATTGTTTTGGGCCAATTCCGCGCACGATCGTGGTTGGGGCATTCAGGTCCTCGTGCGCAGCGGTTGCTGGGATGGGCGCTGCGGCCGATGCTTGACTGCGGGTTGTTCCACATCCTTTTGGTGTGCTGTGATTTTGTGCAGTACTCACATTCTTAAAAACTGGTTCTGGATCAGGTTGTTTTTCCTCTGGTGGTGAAAGATGTTTGATGCCCGGCACTTCCAGAATTTGGCCGATATTTTGCAGCGCATATACTCGCTGTTTGATGGCCAGGTCTGAATACTGGTGAAGGAGCGCGGTTACTTTATGAATTTTTTCTTCAGATATGCCATCTGCCCGTGCTTCGCCCACCCAAGTATCAGTCAGTTTTTCCAATCCACCTACAACGGCTTTATTTGTATATCCAAATTCAGATTCCAGTTTGAAGATCTTGTATAGTTTTTCGGTTGATCGTTGCATTGTTGAATCGGGCCTTTTACTGCTAAATTAATAATATTTTTTATAGACTCTTGCTTAATCATAACGCATTCATCAAGAATTGTCACAGTTACGATCTTGGAGTCTGACTTTAGAATCTTACGCCAAGTTCAAGAAAAAAACCCCGGTGATGAACGGGGTGTTTAAGTTTTAGGACGGAATATTAAGAATTATTCAATGGCAATGATAAGCTGGTAATGGGGTTGTCCGCCTTCATGGACCTCGATTTCATGGTCCGGGTAAATGGAACGAATTTTGTCAACCAGATTGTTCATCTGGCTCTGTTTCATATCCTCCCCGTAGAACAATGTGATCCGTTCGTAATTGCTGGTTTCTGCTGCAATGAAGAGCTCTTCACATGCCGTTTCGATGCTGGTAGTGGAGGTGACTAATTTCCCGTTGTGCAGAGCAATCACCTGGCCTTTTTCAACCTGAACATCGTCAATTTCGACCGTGCGAGTGGCCACAGTGATTTCTCCCGTTTCCACATCGTGAATTGCTTCGTTCATCGATTCGACATTTTCCTCAAACTCTGCATCCGGTATCAGCCGGAACATGGCTGATAATCCCTGCGGAACGCTTATGGTCGGGATGACCGCCACCTGCTTGACCGTCATCGAAGCCGCTTCTTTGGCTGCCATGATGATGTTTTTGTTGTTGGGAAGGATAATGACCTTATCGGTGGGAAGATTCTCGAATGCTGCCAATATCTCTTTGATGCTGGGATTCATCGTCTGACCGCCCTGAACGATTGCAGCAACACCAAGACTGGCAAAGATCCTCGAAAGCCCAGCACCCGGTGAAACTGCCACGACAGCTGTCTCGCCCGGCTGTACCTGTGCCAGATTGAGCTTTGGGTTTTTGTTGTTCTTGCGCTCATCCATCTGTGCAACGAGATTCTCCATCATCACTTTTTGAATGGTGCCAAGTTTCATCGTGTGATCGATTGGATCATATCGGTTTTCAAGCGGGACATGGATGTGCATGCGGTACATGCCATCACCTTCACCCACCTGGATGGATGACCCGATTTCCGAAAGGTCGTCGTAATAATCTTCGAGTTTGAAGGTTTGATGCGGTGTGAAATCGATCACTACCTCATAATCCTGGCCGGGTTCAACCGTTTCCATTGCGTCTTCAAGGTCCATTTCCGAAAGCGGCAATGCTTCGGTCACTGCTTTGTCCAAAGCATCACCGTTGAGGAAGCGCAGCATGCCTTCAAAGATAAAGAGGAGACCCTTGCCGCCAGAATCCACAACGCCGGCTTGTTTCAGGATTGGAAGCAGATCAGGGGTTCTTTCAACTGAGGCTTCTGCGGCCTGAACAATATCTGCCAAAACATCTGTAAACACTGTGGTTCTTTGGGCAGAGACTTCAGCCTGGGTTGCAATATCCTTGATCACCGTTAAAATGGTACCCTCTACAGGCTTGACCACGCCTTTATAGGCTGTTTCCTTTGCCTCTGTGAGTGCCTTTGATAAGAGCACGACATCCATTACCGGTTCGTCATCCAATGCACGGGCAAAACCTCGCCAAATTTGGGATAGGATCACACCTGAATTGCCACGAGCGCCCATCAGTGCGCCTCTGGCGACCGCATGTGCCATGTTG
Source organism: Anaerolineaceae bacterium UBA6086 (assembly GCA_002436005.1). Taxonomy (GTDB): domain Bacteria; phylum Chloroflexota; class Anaerolineae; order Anaerolineales; family Anaerolineaceae; genus Brevifilum. The sequence continues at coordinate 33,101 of DIXG01000009.1, forward strand.
CCAATGTTTTCCATGCCCGAGGTTTCAATTTCGTCAAAAGCTGCCTGCATGGTGAGGACCATGTTGGTGCCAGTGTCTCCATCTGGAACCGGGAAGACATTTAATCGGTTGACAGTTTGCTGGTTAGTTTTTAACCAGATCATGCCTGCTTCGAGCAGGGTTTTCAAGCCCTGGCCATTGACTGGCAATGAGACCAGTTTATGCCGCTCTTCAGGATTAAGCTTTGATAATTCCACTGCGCTCATAATACTCCAAAGATAAATTGACGCGATGATATCATGTTTGTCCAGGCAAAAAGCCTGTCAGTCCATGTTGCTGATCCGCAACCCACGGACATGCACATTGATTCGCCGAACGGGCAATCCGACCGTTCTTTCGACGTTGTATTTTACGCTATTGATAATACTATTGGTGATTGATTTAATTCTTGTTCCGTATTCGACCATAATGTATAAATCAATCAATAATCCATCATGATCAAAATCAATGTCCACGCCGTATTTAGCATCCTTTTTGAATAGCTGGCGAATGTTTTCAATAAGGTTTTTGGGGGCTAAACCGACAACGCCATAGGATTGAAGCGTGGATTGCCGGGCAACGGAAGCGATGGCTTCCTTTTGGATCAGGATACTGCCCAATTCATTGTGCTTTTTTTCTGTTTCAGACATATTATCTCACCTAATTTGCTTGTCGCTTTTGTTTGTGTATGGTAAAATAAACTTTTGTTTGGAAAAAGAATTCCAGACTCAGTAATTATAACTTATGTTTTGAAAGGACGACACATGGCTATCTGTGAACATTGTGGAAAGAAGACCACCTTCGGTCAGAATCGAAGTCACTCAATGCACGCAACCAAACGACAATTCAAACCGAATTTGCAGAAGGTTTCTGTTTATGAGAACGGACGAATGGTTCGCAAAACACTGTGCACCCGATGCATCCGAACTTTGGTAAAGTCCACTAAATAGGTACAACACTATTTCAAAGCAATCGTCGCGGTGAATACCGCGATTTTTGCATTTAAATCAGGAGATTTTGATAGCATCACGCAGAGTCTGGATGCCAGCAGCGATTCCCTG
>DIXG01000042.1:0-7546 GCA_002436005.1 Anaerolineaceae bacterium UBA6086
GTGTGATGCGCCAGCTTTGAGATTTTCCCCACGTTATTGGATGAGAAGGAGACCCTGATGCCCAACCCCGTTCACCGTTTATTTTCCCGCCTGTTTTCGCCCCTGGTCGAGCAAACCGTCAGAGAAAAGCTCAGCGTTGCAGAAACAGATAACACCTTCCTGGTTGGCACGCGGCGCTATGACGAAAGCGACCGCGATCGGCTGGAGTATGATCGCGCCGAGGTGCTGGCGCAGTGCCTGGATGCCTGGCGCGAAAGCCCGCTGGCAAGGCGGATCGTGGAGCTGACCAGCCAGTATGTGGTCGGCTCGGGCTGCGACATCCAGTGCTTGCACGAGCCCACCCGCCGCTTCCTGGCATCTTTCTGGAATCATCCCCTCAACCGCATGCCCTCCCGCATGGTGGAGTTGTGTGATGAGCTGACGCGCACGGGCAACCTGTTCCTGCTCGTTTCGACGGATTCCTCTGGCATGTCCTATATTCGTGCCCTGCCGGCAGCGGATATTGACCAGATCACTGCCTCCGAAAACGACATCGAGCAGCCGATTTGCTTTACGACCCGGGCGGACGCCGCGCTGGAAGCCCGCACCTATCCCGCCTATAACCGCCTGGCAGATGCGCAGGAGCTGGACGGCAGCTTTGGGGCGGTGGTGCTGCATTATGCCATCAACCGCCCGGCTGGGGCGCAGTGGGGCGAATCGGACCTGGCGCCACTGCTCCCCTGGCTGCGCCGCTATGCTGCCTGGCTGGAAGACCGGGTGCGCCTGAACCGTTTCCGCAATGCCTTCCTGTATGTGATCACCGGGCGTTTTGCCAGCGAGGAAGCGCGCAGGGCAAGGCAGGCGACGCTGGCTGCCCATCCGCCCTCACCGGGGTCGATTTTGGTGTGCGACGAAAGCGAGACCTGGTCTGTGATCTCGCCAAAGCTGGAGGCGCTGGACGCCATGCAGGATGGGCTGGCGATCAAGAAGCTGATCGCTGCTGGCGTAGGCTTGCCGCTCCATTTTCTGGCGGAACCGGAGGACACTAACCGCAGCACGGCTGAAAGTGCAGGCGGTCCCACATTTCGGCGCTTTGAAGGGCGCCAGCAGTTCTTCCTGTGGCTGCTGCGGGACCTGCTGGGCGTGGTGCTTGCCCGCCGGGCGATGGTGGACCGCAGTGTGCGCCCGGACGCGGAAATCCAGCTGACAGGCGCGGATATCTCCGCCCGGGATAATGTTTCCCATTCGATTGCCGCGGTGAACATGATGAACGCGCTGGAAAGGCTGCGCGCGATGGGCTTGATCGGCGATCGGGAACTGCTGCGCATCCTCTACCGGTTTGCAGGGGAAACGGGTGACCTGGATGAGATCCTGGCAGCAGGTTCGGGAAGGGATGAGCGTGATCAGACGCCCCCCATTCGGCCGGCGACGAAAAAGCCGGTGGATCCCGCCACGGGCGCGCCGAAATCGGTTGTTTTACCTTAGATGCAAACCAATGACCTCAAAGAAAGGAGATGATATGCCAGAAACAAATGAGAAAAGTGCACCAGCGTTAAGCGAACACCAGGTTCGGCTGACAGCGGCAGGACAGGCGACCGAACCCGGCAAGTTTGAGATCCTGTGCATCACGGCAGGGAAAGGGAACGGCTGGGAATTCCCGGCAGAGGTGCTGAAGGCGTCCCTGTCCTTGTGGGAGGGGGTGCACTGCTTCATTGACCACGCCTGGACCTCGCGCTCGGTGCGCGATCTGGCTGGCCAGGTGGTGGAGCCCCACTGGGACCCACTAACCAAGGGCGTGCGCGCCGTCCTGAAAGCCTTTGGCCCCGGCGGAGAGACGCTCGCCGCCTTTGGGCGTGAGGTGCTTGGGGAAGACAAGCCACCCAAGATCGGATTTTCAGCAGATGTGCTCTTCACGGCAGAGGGGCGCAAGGTGACGGAGATACTAAAGGTGATCTCGCTCGACCTGGTGTATGACCCGGCGCGCGGCGGTGCTTTCCTGCGAGCGCTCAACAGCGTGGTCCATCCCGTCAAACCGCTTTCCGCAGAAACATCCATTTTTTCTGATCCTAATTATTCACAACCATTCAAAGGAGCAAAGCCAATGACCACACAACTAAATCCACCCTCAGAACCCCAATCACCCCCCATCCATGCCTCATCTGATGGAGAAATCCTGCAGGCAGGGCTCTCGGAGACCCCGGACAGCCAGCAGCAAATGTGTGCTTACCTGCTGGAAACCGCCCTGGCGGCTTCACGGCTGCCCAAGCCGATCCAGGAGCGCCTGCGGAAACAGTTTGGCGGGAAAGTGTTCGCGGCGGCGGACCTGCAAGTGGCGCTCGAGGACAGCCGTGCCTTGCTATCGGAACTGACCGCCCCGCACACGGTGGCCGGACCGGCGCGCATTACGGCTGTGTATGACGAGCGTGATAAGCTGCAGGCAGCGGTGGATGACCTGTTTGATGCGCCGCGAGAGACCGGGCTGCAGTCGCTGGAGGTGCCGCGCCTGACGGGCATCCGGGAGCTTTACCTCAGCCTGACCGGTGATCATGACCTGCACGGCGGCTATCACCCGGACCGGGTGCACCTGGCGACGACGGCGGACTTCACCGGGCTGGTAAAAAACGCGCTCAACAAGATCGTCAGTCACACCTGGGAAATGCTGGGACGCGCCGGGTACGATTGGTGGAAATATATCAGCGCCCAGGAGCACTTCACCAGCCTGCAGTCGATCACCGGCACGCTGATCGGCACTGTGGGCGACCTGCCGGTGGTGGCGGAAGGGGCGGAATATACCGAGTTGATGGTCGGCGACAGCCCGGAAACCGCTGATTTTGTCAAATATGGCGGCTATATCCCGCTGACGCTGGAATTGATTGACCGGGACGAAACCCGCAAACTGAAGGCGTATGCCCGAGAGCTGGGCTCGGCAGGGCTGCGCAAGATCTCCAGCCTGGTGGCAGCGATTTTCACCGCCAATGCGGGGGTGGGACCGACCATGGCAGATACGGGTGCGTTGTTCAATGCCACGGCTGTCACCACAGCAGGTGGGCATGCTAACCTGCGCACGGCCGCGCTCTCGATCACGGAATGGGACCAGGTGTGTTCGGCAGTCTATAACCAGCCCATGTTGGTTAAGAATGCCGCCGGCTATTACGGCGCTGGTCCGAAGATGGCGATCAATCCCAAGTTCTGCCTGGTGCCGCGCGCCCTGCAAAACACCGCCTGGCAGATGCTGAAGGGCGAGTTTGTGCGCGAGGCAGACTATGTCTATGACAACGTGTTGAAGGGCTCTGCCGTGCCCGTCACGGTACCCGAATGGACGGATGCCGCCGATTGGGCGGCGGTCTGTGACCCGGCGGTCGCCCCGGCGATCTTTGTCGGGGAGCGCTTTGGGATCCTGCCCGAGATCTATGTTGCCGGGGATGAGCTTTCGCCTGCCGTTTTTATGAATGATGAGCACCGCCTCAAGGTGCGCCATTTTCTTGCGGTGTGGGTGAATGACTTCCGCCCCCTGCACAAATCCAACGTCGCTTGATGCAACCAGCACAACCGTTAGCGATTAGCCATGACCTCTCCCCTATCAGCCACGAAGTCCCCAAAGCGAAGCGGAGCGGGATCCCCTAATCCCTATTCCCCATTCCCCATTCCCCTGTTTCCTAAGGAGTTCCCATGACCAAAATCAAACGCTTGCTTTCCTCCCGCAAATTTTGGGCGGCAGTGGTTGGCTTGCTGCTCGTGATCCTTAAAGCCTGGCAGCCTGATTTTCCACTGGGGGAGGAAGAGCTCACCTCGCTCATCTATGTGCTTGTGGCTTATATTCTCGGCACAGGCATCGAAGATGGGCTCAGCCGCCGCCATCCTTCCTCACCGCTTGACTGATTGACGCGCGGTCCTGCGGGCTGATGCAGTGTATGGCTGCATCAGCCTGCAGAGGGAACGCGCACTTACCTGTTCATCAACCCACAAAGGAGACCTATGCCTACCCCCATCAGCGCTCGAGACCTGGCAGCTGCCCTGCTGGGCTGCGAGCCCCTTGACTGCAAACGTTACCCCGATGGTTCTCTGGTCGCCATCAGCCCCACCGGGCAGAAATTCAAGTTTTCACCTGACCAGGTGGCAGCGGTCCTGCCAAAACCAGCCTCGAAAACGACCCCGAAATCCGCACTGACATCCAGGGGGAGTAAGGAGCGTAAAGGATGACCACATTGGCATCTATTCGTGACCAAATCGAAACACGCCTGGTTGACGAGGTGAACCTGGTTTTCCGCACACAGATGCTGGATGAAGCCATTCGTGCAGCGCTGGCGGGGCTGTCAGATGCCCTGGGCGCAGTGCACACCCTGGCAGACCTGGATGGCGCGCTGGAGACCACCCTTGAAGCGCGCGATTTATCCGTTTTGGTGGCTGGTGGGGCAGCTTTTGCGCTCAGTTTTCGCTTGGTGGGGAAATCAGAAGAAGCCTCGCCAGCCGTGGATCGTTCCGAAGGGCTTTACAGGCTGGCAAATGATTGGATGAATCGCTATCAGGCGCTGCTGATCCAGCTCCGCCTGCGCACCTTCCATGAATCGGCTGACCAGCCTCATTCTGCCTGGGAGTGGACGGAAGAGAGGGGGTTTTCATGAACCAGATCGCGCTTGGCGACGAGAGCGGGTGGACGGTAATCGCTGGTCAATCGGTTGCTGCGCCTTTCAGGCAGGCGGCCTTTTTTGCTCACGATGCGGGTTCAACCCTGCGGGAAAAGGTCGAGGTCCAGCTGGTGGGCACACCGGCTCAAATTTCCGCCGCCCTGAACACGCTTGAGAAGATCTGCCTGCGCGCTGGCGCCTATGCTGACGCGACCTATGCCTATCCACAGCTGTTGCGCTTTCAGCCCGAGGCAGGCGGCGCGTATTACTACGCCAAAATCCAGGACCTTTGGCTGGATGCCAACCCGGACCACTACATCAGCCATCAGCGTGGGTCGATGCTTGTACGGCTGCACTACACGCGCCCCAATTGTTTTGATGGCGACATGATGGAACTGCCGCTGACCGGCCGATCGGGTACGGATGTTAGCGGCGGATTTGATCTCATCAACCACACCGACGCCCACAGCGCGCATGGCAGCACAGCCCTGGTCAAAGCCCAGGATGCCCTCACGGATCTGCCAGCGCCCCTGCGCATCGAGCTTGAAAACAGCTATGCCGTCTCAACCCTCAAAGACATCCTGGTTGGGGTCTATCACCATCCCACAGTCAGTGGCGAAAGCCTTTTCTTTGCCAATGCCAACCAGATCTCGGGCGGCACACAATACACCAACGCGGGGGCGATCAATGAGACCTATCGCACGGTTGCGTGGGCGTCTTCAGAGTGGACCCCCCTGTTGAACTACGGCATCACTGCCGCAGATATTGCCGACCTCGATGGGCGCGCCTATCGTCCTATCCTGCACCTCTACACAGCGCATGCCTACCCCGATCTGCACCTCAGGATCAGGTTGATGCGGGGCGTTTTCATATTACAGTCCTGTGAACCGGTTTATGCTGACCCGGATTTTGGCTATATCCTTTTCCCGCCCATCCAGCTGCCCCCTAACCCGCTGCTGCGGGAAACCCTGCCTCACCATGTGGAGATCCAGATTGACGCCCTCAAAGAGGACGGGGCCGCCGCATCGCTTTCCATCGACCAGCTGGCGCTGTTGCCTCTGGATGCCAGTGCATCCTTTCAGGGCTTTTACCCGATGGATCAGGATGACACCTTGATTGATGACAGCTTTCGCGAGCTTTCAAATGTGCGTTATTCCGCGGCAGGCTCAGAAACGATTGCACACATTCGCCAGGGCGGTCCCTTGCTGCTTTATCCCAATCAAAATTCCCGCCTTTTCTTTGTGCTGTCGAACGAATCGAACACGATTGACATTATGCGCACGGCAAGAGTGCGGGTGTATTACCGCCCCAGGGTGCGCTTATTATGAGAGACACGCTGACAGTGAGTTTCCAAGCGAGGGATTTTTCACCCCTGCTGCTGCCGGGGATCACAGCCACCCCGCTGCAGCTGTCCTGGTCATCCTTTGGCGGCCCGCAGGGGGCTGTGGTGCGTCTGGAAGGTGCTGCGGCACACTTGTTTGCGCTTGGCAACCTGCTGCGCTCCCCGGTGCTGGTCAGCGATCCCCACGGCTCGCCTGTTTGGTGGGGGTTTGTGGACCGGATTTCTCTCTATCTGCCGGGCAGCCAGGTGTCACTCTCGCTGGATGAGGTCTTCAACCGGGTTCGTGTGCGTTATTCCTTTATCTCACCTGACGGGCATCTTGCAGACCTGAACCTGACCGATTATGCCAGCAGTGTGCGTTCCCAGGGTGATTACGGGATTAGAGAAAAGACCCTGACTTATACTGACCTTGACGACGCGCAAGCCGAAGCCCTGCGGGATACCTTTTTGGCGTCGCATGCCTGGCCCCGGTCTGTGCTTTCCAGCCGCGCCAATCATGACGGTGAAGTGTGGGCTGAACTGCGCTGTTCTGGCTGGTTCGAGACGCTTGCCTGGACGCAGTATCAGAACCTGGAAGGTTTTATTGCTAACTATGGTCCCGGTCCGGGATCGTTTGAATTTGCTGATTCATCCACCAGGCGCAATCCCGGTCAGTTGATCCGCCCCAGCACGGACAGTAATTTGGAATACGCCTATTTTATGCTTCGCAGGGTGGGCACGCATGCCCGGCATTTTCAATGCCGCGTGTTTGATGACCTTACCGGGGCGTCAATCGCTTATTCGGACATTCACACTGCTGATGAGCTGGAGGAGGATTCCTGGAACTGGGTGCGGTTCAGGTTTGATTCCCCGTTCTCATTAGCGGGCGGTGCCAATTATGATATTTGTGTGCGCTGCACCGATGGGACCAATGCTTATAATTATTTTTCGATGCGCCTTGATGAATCACAGCATCTAAAGGGCAGTAAAGCGGTTTATTACAACGGCTCCAGCTTCGTGAATATGCCCAGCAGCGTGGTGGGTTTTGGGGTGCCGGATTGTTATTTCCGGGTGGTCTGCACGACGGATACCGGCAGCCAGCTAAAGGAGATCGCCGAAGCAGGGAACCAATTTTTCAACAGGATTTCTTCCCTCATCACAGGTGTCAGTGCCAGCCCCTATCGCGGGTCGCCAGAGACATGCTTGAATACGATCGAATCTTTAATGATGCAGGGCACCAGCACCAATCGCCTGGTTCTGGCGGAGGTGTCTCCCCAGCTGAATCTGAGTTTCTATGAGCAGCCTTCCAGCCTGGTGCCAACGGCGTACATGGACACGATCGGCCGTTTCTTTTCTGCCGACTCGCTGCCTTTACCACTTTATTTTCCGCCAGTGGGACAATTTGTCTACCTGACAGGCACAGGTTATTATCGCCTCCCATGGGATCGGCACCGCTTTCCTGCTTGCTTTGTTCACAAAGCCGTCTATCACCCTCAATCCGGTGTCGTGCAGGTTGAACCCTTTTCAAGCCATCCGGCTTGACACGGGTGGGGCTGCTCTTTTTTCTCCCGACTGATCCAGTTCACCTGGGAGACAATTCGGGTTATGATTAACAGCAGTT
>DIXG01000042.1:7634-15031 GCA_002436005.1 Anaerolineaceae bacterium UBA6086
GAGGATTTTGACCGGGCAGAAGCCGGCTCTCAGAACGCGCACCGGCTCTCGATCGCCTGGAGCCGCATCCAGCCTGCGCCTGACCGTTGGGATGAACAGGCGCTGGATCGCTATCGTGAGATGCTGATCGGGCTGAAATCCCGCAAGATGATTCCCATGGTCACATTGCATCACTTCAGCGAACCGCTGTGGGTGGCCGAGATGGGCGGATGGGAAAATGAGGCGATCGTTGATCTATTTGCCGCTTTTGTGGAAAAATCAGTGGAAGCGCTCAAACCCTACTGCGATCTGTGGGTGACGATCAATGAGCCGAATGTGTACATGTTCAGTGCATATGTTGAGGGTGTCTTTCCCCCGGGTAAAAAGGACCTGAAATCTGCCCTGGTGGTGATGCGGAACCTGGTGAGAGCCCATGCACGGGCGTATGAGATCATCCATAAAAGCCAGCCCTCTGCCAGGGTGGGTACTTCGATCCATTATCGGGGTTTCAAGCCTGCCTCATGGTTGCCAGGCGATCGCTGGGCTGCGAATACCTATCGTACACTTTTCAATGACCTGTTCGTCCGACCGATGAAGGATGGCATCTTCAATACCATCATCAAGCGTGAGCGGATCCCCGAAGCGATTGGCACCCAGGATTTTCTCGGAATCAACTATTACTCAACCGACACGCTCCGGTTTGACCTTTTTGCGGCTTCGGAGCTGTTTGCTCATCGGTTTTATCCCAAAGATGCCCTGTTGAGCGAAACCGGTTTCATTGCCAACTTGCCAGGCGGCTTGACGGACGCAGTGAAATGGGGAGAGCAGTTTGGCGTCCCGATGATCATCACCGAAAATGGGGTGGAAGATTCAAAAGACGTCCTCCGACCCAGGTATATCCTGGAGCATCTGCATGCCTTATGGCAGACGCTGAACGGAAGCGCCGATGTGCGCGGCTATTTCCACTGGTCGCTGGTTGATAATTTCGAGTGGGAACGCGGCTGGACGCAGCGCTTTGGCCTTTGGGGGCTGGACGTGGAATCACAAGCGCGGCTCCACCGTCCAAGCGTGGACCTGTATGCTGAAATCTGCCGGCTGAACGGCATTTCTTACGAAATGGTTGAAAAATATGCGCCTGAAGCCCTGGCTTCTCTTTTCCCGCAACCGGATTCGGGGGATTAATCCAGGTAGAACTCTTCAAATCCCGAACAGGAGCGATTTTCGCCTTTGACCTCAACAAAAATCTCGCCATACTCCACATGAATCGGATAGGCGTCTAATTCCTTCGCCTGGCTCTGTAGCAGCGAGATGGCACGGGAGCGAGAGAGGTGGAAAGATGTCCAGGGGGCATCTTCGGGCAGGTTCAGGGCGGCATAGCGGCAAGCCAGCACACCGCCGACATCATCTCGGATGTTCTCTGGCGTGGCTGCGTCAGTAAAATAATTTACCAGCGGGGGAATCGAATCGTAGGACAGGGAATAGAGATACCCGGCGTCAAGTGAAGAGGAGGCTGTTTTTCCAGCATCCTCAATGCTGCGAGAGATGTTTTGAGTCACGATGAACCGGTCTATATTCAAGAGGTTGAGTGTGAGCCCAAAGCCGAAGATCATCAGCACCAGGACAACTGCCATGCGGTCCATCTTCTTGAGCAGGTCCAGCACAGCCACACCGTCCAGGAGCAGTCCCGTCCAGATCATGAAGATGTGGGTCAGCGTGCGCAGTCGCGTGAAGCCGTAGGCTGCTTCGTAGAGCGTCAGCCGCAGGTATGCTGATGCCAGGATGATACCCACCAGCCCCACGAGGATCAGCCCGAGGATCGAGAAGGTCCATTGTTTGGCCTTGGATTCTCGCCTGGTGATCATGCTCAACAGGTAGAAGACCAGCAAGCTGATTACGGCAACTGCCAGCAATTCTGAAAAGCCGCGGCGGGCATATTCAGCGTAAGTGAACCCCTCAAGATGGATGTTGCTCTCTCCTCCGAAGAGATAGGTGAATTGTAGAATCACAAACAGCAGGAAAAGCAGGTTAATCGCACCGAGGATGATGCTGGACTCAATTGAGCCCAAAATTCCGCTGTTCGGGCGTTTTTCCTGTGGCTCTGCCTGCCACTTTTTGCTCTCGACCAATCCATAATAATAGGCGGAGAGGATCACATAGGCAAACACGAAGATGTAAAACAGGCGGAAGAGATATTCACCGAACGCATCCAGCTGGAACCCGGAAAACAGACTCTGGACGCGGTTGCTGAAAACGGGATCTGCAGAAGCGAGCAGGGCAGTCAAAACAGCCAAAACGGGCAAAGCCAGCAGGATGCCGCGCAGATAAGGCGCGGCTTTTTTGCCAAGCTGTTGTTCTTTCTTGTTTTCCTTTGCTGATGAAACCTTCTTAGCGCTTTGATTTTCGCCTGAGCCTTTTTCTTCCTTGCCTGAGAGAAAACTGAAGCCACCAAAGAAACTATTCAGCAAGAAGGAGGTCACGCTGAGAAAATACTCGCGCGTTCGCAGCTTTAACCATGTGCCGCTGCGCAGTGTGGCGGCAAACAGGATTAACGAACACAGGGCAATCGCGCCGCTGATCATCACCGTGAACGGCTCCGAGAGGACGAAGGTCATCCCGGAAAAGAACAGAATTGGAATCAATAACAGATAGGAAGTCCAGGGAATGCTGATTTTCTCCAACCACATGGGGATCAAGCCCCCCAGCAGCATCAGAACCACGAAAATGAAGAAGTTTATCCCAGCTGGTTTCTCCCAAAATAACCGGTCAAAGCCGAAACTGACCAAAACGGCAAAAATCCAAAAGAGTTGTTTGTTTTTGAGCTGCATTACTTGCTCCTTATGTTGTAAGTTAATCAATCATACCAGCACGCATGTTGTTAAAAACGCTGAAATCTATGTAATTTTAGTGACTATTGCCTCTCAAAAACTATCACATTAAAATGTTCTCATTTTGTTCTCATCAGAGATGTTGGAAAATTTCAAGTATACTTGGATGGTGAAGGAATTTCTTATTGAGAGAAACAGGAGACCAGATGAAAAAAGTTGCAATAATTACCGACAGCAGTGCGTATCTTCCTGAAGATATTGTGAATGGTTTGGATATTCATGTCGTTCCGCTGACACTGCATTGGGGCGAGGATAATTATCGTGATGGCGAGGATATCCGCGCAGAGGAATTTTATGCTCGTTTGGCTGAATCGGATACATTGCCGACCACCAGCCAGGTGACGGTGGTGGAATTTGAGAAATTATTTTCGCTTCTCCTTGACCAGGGATATGCCGTGCTATCCATCCTGATTTCCAGCGGTATCTCAGGGACAGTGGAATCTGCGCTGCAGGCGAAAAATAAATTCCCCGATGCGCCTATCGTCGTTCATGACTCACAGCTCGTCTCGATGGCACTGGGCTTTATGGTGATGGAAGTGGCCAGGGCAGCACAACGCGGCGCCTCGCTGGAAGACTGCCTGGCGCTGGCAGAAGAACTTTATCCAAAGATTGGGGTCTATTTCACAGTGGACACCTTGAAATACCTGAACAAAGGCGGTCGGATCAATACCGCCAAGCGGTTAATGGGCTCTGCACTGAACATCAAACCAATTATGGAAATTCGCGGTGGTAAAATTGAACTGGTCGAATCCGTTCGATCTCGCAAAAAGGCGGTTGCCCGGATGCTGGAATTAGCAGAAAAGGGCATAGCCGGGCGCTCTCCTGTACGTGTTTCTGCCTTCCACGCAGCGGCGGCAGAAGATAACCAGGCGCTGATGGATGAGGCGGTTGAGCGCTTCAAACCGGTTGAGACGGTGATCACACAGGTCAGCCCGGTTATCGGGACGCATACCGGCCCGGGAACTTTATCGATTGCTTATATGGCGGGTTAGATCTAAAGCCAGCCGCGTGCCCCATAGACCAGCATTCCAAGGACTTCCTTGAGCACGCTGGTGGTCAACCCCAAGGCGCTTGCGTTTGGCATTAAATTGAGGATCACTTCTTTCACATCTGGCTTGAAGGTGCTCTCCCAGTTTTTCTGTGTGACCGTAAAGTCCACCGGTGCTGGGATCACGGTCAGGCCCTGTTTCTCAAAAAGCGCCACAGAGCGGGGCATGTGCAGGGCGGAGGTGACCAGGATGATTTCGTCAATTCCTGCTTCCGCCAGGATTTCCGCTGTATAAAACGCGTCCTCGTAGGTATTTTGTGACTGGGACTGTTGCCAGATAGATTCTTGCGGCACACCGACGAGCGTCAGCAGGTCCGTCATTTCGCTGGCGGGCGTATCTCCCCGAGCGTCGCTGAATTCAAGATTGCCGCCGCTCACCAGGATGAATGGTGCAGCACCTTCTTGATAGAGTTTGGCGGCATACAATACCCGGTCTCCAGCGCCGTTCACCTCTGTCATCGGGCGAGGCGCATCACCTGATTCGGTTCCGCCGCCCAGCAGGACGATCACCTCAGCCTGGGGTGTGTTCGCAGGCGGCAGGTAGCGCCATTCCAAAGAGCGTGCCAGTGTAAGGCTGACCCAGCGATTGCTGCTCAGCAAGAGCAGCACCAGCACAATGATCAGCAGTGCGCGCTGCCATTTTTGCCGCTTGGGTGAAAAAAGCGCAACAAGGATCAGCACACAGGCTAATCCCAGTGGATAAACGAAGAGGGGGAGTAATTTGCTCAGGTATACAAACATGATGTCAGTCCTTATTCTTAGTGATGTGAATTGTCTTTATGGTGAAATCTGAGTGACGCCATTGGAATCCGCCTGGAAAATGAAATCGTTGACCATATAAAGTCCCATCGGGCAGCGTCCATTCGTGATGCGAGCCTGGATGGCTTCCATGATCCGTTTGGGGCGTTCAGTGTGGCTTGGGTCAAACTTGCCAAGCTTGCAGATTTCTGGGGCGGAGATTTCATCCTTCAATGACCGGATGAGATCAATTGCACCCCATCGCGCATTGATGCGCGGCACATGCCAGCGGTCAAAGTCGGTTGAAAAGGGCGCAGGAAGAAGTTTGGCGTTGGTGGCTTCATCAGCTTCCAAAATGGCTGCTACCGGCACGCCTTCGGGGGAGCGGTAGTCATACAGAACCTGCTTTCCAGCCTCGGTTGCTGGCCAGACCACGTAGGGCAGGGCAAGGATGTTGGGCAGACCTTCGGCGAGTGCTTCTTTGCCAACCAAAGCCAGGGCTTCGCGTAAGGCTTTGTCGTTTTCGCTAAGTTCCCATTCAATTTGTGTCGGGGAGAGCTGGTTCAGGAATGGGTGACGGTAAAAGTGATTGGCCGGAACGGCGTCATGTTCAATTCCCCAGGCAATGGCTTCAGCTCGTGCTTGCCGCCAGCCATCCGTTACCAGGAAAACGCCGTTCTGATAGGTGTTGGCGTATTGTTTGTCGCCAAAGTTATAAAACAGCGATAGGTGGAATTGGAAATCTGGATGATTCTGATAAAAATGCCACAGGGTTCCTACACCCGAATAGATCGCAGGCTCGCCATTCTCATCCAGGGATAACTGGTCACCGTAAAACAGGTCGTCGATGGTGATGATCAGTGGACGCCTGCCTGGGGGCAGGTCGATTTTTCCATCCAGCCAGTCTTGAAGGCTGACCAGTGAATAACCAGCCTCATATAACGAGGACAAATGCCCCTCAAAATCAGACAGGCTGGTGGTATAGGCATATGAAGTTGCGCCAGGTTGGACATCAAAGCGGTGGTACATCAGGATAGGTACCCTGGGTATGGCTTGCCATACCGTAGCAGTTAATTTGACGGGTTCCGGAGTGGGCGCTGGGGTGGGGGTGGGCGTGAGGGTGGCAATTCTCAGCTCCGGTCCTTGTTCATTTGGCCGTGTGGCATGCAAGACCGGCGAAAACCCTAATCCTGCCTCAGCCAGCATTGGCCCGCAGGCTGAGAGCATGAAAAGAAATAAAATCATTACCAAAAAACATCTTGCGTGTTTCATGAGTCCATTTTACCTTTCTAAGGGATTAGTTGCATTGATTGTGCCAGAATATCAGCCCTGCCAAATGTGCATAGCCACGAAAATCGTTCAAATTTGAACGATTTCAGCGATATAATAGATGAATGTTGTTTCCTCCTGGCTTAAAGGGTCATCCAAACCTGTGCTGGAAGGCAAACATCGATAAACATGGAATTTACTTAGGGTAATATTGTTAGAGGAGCGTGGATGGCACGCCCGTTGTGGTTTGTCAACCTGTTAAAGAAGTCCTTCGGACTGCGATTTATTGGTGCAGAGATGACCAAGTGGCCCATTTTGGGGCACATGATGGAGCGCGCCTTGTTTAATGGGCACAAAACAGGCGATGCGCTCTTCTATTTACCCAAAGACCGTGTGGTCATCCAGCAAAACATCGAAGAACAGGATAACTTTACTGTGCCGTCAGTGGTGGTGGCACATTTTATCGCCCAAGCCAAGTATATTTTTTTGATGGATCGCTGTATCTGCCGTGATGCGGCGGATTGCCAGACCTATGATCATGAAATCGGCTGTATTTTTCTGGGTGAGGCGGTGCTGGATATCAACCCTAAGCTTGGCAGGCTGGTGGATGAGGAGACGGCATTGATGCATGTTCAACGGGCGCGTGAGGCAGGATTGGTACATCTGATCGGACGTGATAAGATCGATGCGGTGTGGATGGGTGTGAAACCCTCCACTAAGCTGATGACGATCTGCAACTGCTGTCCTTGCTGTTGTTTGTTCCGCTTCTTACCCAACCTGGCGCCCAAACTGCAAAAGAAAATTGAACGGATGCCCGGGGTCCACGTTGAGGTGACTGACGATTGTGTTGGTTGCGGCATGTGCGTTGAGGATGTGTGCTTTATCGATGCCATCCATCTTGAAGATGGAATAGCTGTAATCGATGAGGATTGCCGGGGGTGCGGACACTGTGTGGATGTCTGTCCAGAAGGTGCCATTCGGCTGGTGATCGACAGGGAAGATTACATCGAAAATGCCATCAGACGACTATCACAGGCGGTGGATGTCAATTAATAATTTTTCTTTTTAGGAATCGTTGAAGCGAAAATTGTTTTCCAAGTCAAGTTTGTTTTATGAATCTAATTTATCTGCCACTGCCAAACGGGATTTTGCCAGTTCGCAGTATTCAGGGTTGATCTCATAGCCCACGAACAGGCGCCCGTCCTGCCTGGCAGCCAGGCAGGTGGTGCCGCTGCCCGCGAAGGGGTCCAGCACGACCTCGTTTGCGTAGGTGAACAGTTGGATGCAGCGGTGCGGCAGTTCGACGGGGAAGGGCGCGGGATGACCGATGTGGCGGGCTTGCACTGCCGGAAATTGCCAGACCGATTTGGTCCAGGCCAGGAAGTCATCCTTGCTGATAGTGCTTTCCCGCTCCCCCTTAGGGCGGCGAAAACTCTCTTTGCAGAAGACCAGGATATATTCGTGCACGTCCCGTAGCA
>DIXG01000052.1 GCA_002436005.1 Anaerolineaceae bacterium UBA6086
CCGGTGGGTGAAGTGACAATCCCGATGGTGTGCGGCAGTACTGGGAGGGGACGTTTGCGGTCTTCATCAAACAAGCCTTCCGCTTCCAGTTTGGCTTTCAGGCGCATGAACTCCTGGTATAGTGCACCTTCGCCAGCTGGTCGTAGCGTATCGACATAGAGCTGGAGCTGGCCGCTCACTTCATAGATATTGATAAAGCCATGGGCTTCAACCGCCAGGCCTTCACGCGGTGCAAAGTTCAGCCGTGCAGCGGATGTTTTCCACATGACACAGCGGATGGATGCCTGACTGTCCTTGAGCGTGAAGTAGATGTGGCCAGAAGACGGGCGTGAGAAATTTGAAATCTCTCCGCTCACCCACAAATTCTGCAGAATGGGCTCGCTTTCAAGGATTTGCTGTAAAACCCTATTGAGCTGGCTGACGCTGAGTATGGTATTTGTTTGAAAAAGATTGATCTGATCCATAGTTGTTGGGTCCTAAACCCTCTCTAAGTATAACCACAAATCAATCAGAAAATAAATCTGTTACAATTAATTAGCATAAAAGAATGCAGGAAAATTGAGAAATTTCGACTTTGAATCATATTTGGACACCCTGGCGTATGAGATATATCCAAGAAACTGAAAAGCCCTCGGGTTGTGTATTTTGCATTGCTGCTGATGAGGAAAATGATGCTGAGCAGCTGGTGTTTTTCAGGGGGAAGACTGCTTACATGATCCTCAATCGCTACCCGTATACCAGCGGGCATGTGATGTGCGTTCCTTACGCACACAAAAGCCGGTTGCAGGACCTGCCAAGAGATACACGGATTGAAATCATGGACCTGACCAGCAAGGCGGTGGAAGTGCTGCAAGGGCTGTATAAGCCAGATGGGTTTAATGTGGGGTTGAACCTGGGGGAAGTGGCAGGGGCAGGAATCGCAGCACATTTGCATATGCATATTGTGCCCCGTTGGGCAGGGGATACGAATTTTATGTCCAGTGTGGGCCATACACGCGTGTTGCCTGAAGCCCTGGAAGATACCTATCGCCGAGTGAAAGAGGCCTGGGATACTTTTGATTGAACGTGAATAAGTATGCTGCAGCTAACAACTGACAGGGAGATGTCTCAAATGATCATCTCCCTGTTTTCTGTGTGTAGGGTGATTATACGTTTTGTTTTTTGCCTGAAAAAGCCACACGAACGATCGAGATCAATCCTAAGAGGATCAGTAAAACTGGCCAATATTGGAGCAGATCGTGCTGCAGACCAAAGAAGGAACCAAAAGCAAAGAAGAAGATCCCGCTGATGATGATCAGCGTCAGTCCATCTCCAAACGCGCGCTTGAATTTTCGATCGATGATGCCGCCGATGATGATGCCAACCCCAATAAATGCCGGGATCAGCGCCCAGACAAAGGACCAGCTTTCCCAATTTCCGGTTTGGTTTTGATAGAAGAAGATGGCGCCAATGCCTGTGAGAATCGCGCCAGGGACAGCCAAACCACCCGTTCCGGCAATCACCGCCCAAAGGAAGAACAGCACGCCCAACCCGATGATGACCACCGTCCAATCCAAAAACTGAAAATATTCGGGCACAAGTTGTTTGGCAAGGAAAAATACGCCCAGCAGAACCAGGATGATTCCGCCAACAATACCAGATCGATGTTTCATTTCTTACTCCTTATTAGATTCATTTCTATAAATTCAAGACCCAATCATCTTGATGTTAATTTTATCCCAAAGTTATTTCTCGCCGCGAGGATTGACATCTCCCAGGCCGTTAATCTCCTGTGAGACCGTTGGAGAGCCGAAATAGCTGACAGAACCGCCGCCGTTGATGACAATGTCAAGCTCTTTCCCCGCCCAGACGCTGGCATTTCCCAAGCCGTCAATTTCCACCACGGTTGAGTCGGTCATCAGATCATCTGCCTGGACGTTGCCTGCACCGTCAATCTCGATATATTGCGCAAGCGCCTGGCCGCTGGTGACAATGTTTCCGGTGCCAATCAGCTTGATGGACAGGGAATCTGCCAGCAAATCATTGATCCTAACCTGGGCAGCGCCATTGATGATGACTGCCAGTGAATCAGTCTGGAGGGCTGCCAGGGCAACATCGCTGGCGCCGTTGATGGTGATTTGATTCAGATCTTTGATTGTCAGCGTGTATGTGATCAAACGGGTCGGGATGATCGTGGTGCGCCAGGGCTTTTCTTTGAACCCGATGGCGAGCGTGCCATTTTCCACTTCGACCGTCAGCTGATCAATGAGATTGTCCTCGGCTTCAATTTCGAGGGACTCTTCCTCTCCCTGGGTAATGATCAGCTTGCCTGCCCCATCCAGCTGGACTGCATCGAACGCGCTCACAGCGTAGGATTTGCTGACAAAGGATCCGGAACCCCGGACCACATTGATGAACGGCAGCTGGCACGCTGTCAGGCTGAGCACAAGGATGATGATAATTGATAAACTGAGAATCCTTTTATTTTGCATAATCTTATCCTTTCATTTGTCTTCCATTATTTAGTATACGTGAAAAGCGTTGCGAAGTTGCAGGTTTTACCTTTGGTCGCGTCAGATTAGGGTCTGGTAGGTTGCGTTCAAACCCGCGCTTAATATCACAAAAACAGCTAAGATGTCACCTCAACCCAGACTTTGAAAATGAAGAATCGGTGCAGGTGGGAAGGGTTTACAAATTTGACACAACCGGCAAATTTCGAATAAGATTGAGTGTGTTATAAGCACCATCAAGAAAACGAGGGCGTGAGTTTGATGATGTCCGTGGCGGTCACTTCCTGGCTCGGAAAGCATTTTGGGGGCTTTATCATTGGCTTTCTCCACGGCGGCAGGCTGCACCGGTTTGCCACCTATAACGGGAGCAAGATTGAAGCGCTGAACCTGAGAGACCACGATGTGGATCTGACGGTGGTCAACCGGATACACCGGTTGAGTGTGAATGCGCTGCGATCGGGTGGCGGATTGCTGCAGGCGCCCACCCACAGTGCAATGGACCGGCGCATCATTGAAACGCTAAATGCCAGCATCCATGTTGTGCTTGAAGATCTGAATGGGAAGGTGCTATTCCAGGGGGCCGGTCAGCATGCCGGCCTGGAAACCGAGGGGGACCTTGGCAACCTTGTGCAGATGGTCCTGTGAGGAGGGGCGCCACGTTTTGATAGACGTAAGCTGTTATCAGTTTGCGCTGGCTGCTCATTCAGTTGTCCCGACGAATTAGATGCCCACATGAATGCCCCCATAATTACCCTTCAGGCTTTTACTCCGATTGATTATTCTTCATTGAAGTAATATATAATAAAGCAATTGAAGGATTGTGAATATTGATTATTGAATGAGGTAGATATGGAACTCCAGAATTTTGATCCTGAAATGGACCCTCAACCCAAGAAAAAGTCCTCTGGCTGGCTGATTGGCTGCGCCACGGGTGCGGTGATCACGATTTGTGTGGTTACTTTTGTCCTGGTCGGTGGCTTTGCAGGTTTTAGGGCGCTCTTTCCAAAAACGACTGAAGGATTCACTGCGTTGGTCTCTGCGCCTTCCAGCCAGATTGATGTGTCAGAGTCCTTCCAGGTGACCGTCCAGATCAGCAACACCGGGTCAGAGGATATCAACACTTATGCGATCAAACTGCCGAACAGCCTGATTGAAGGTGCTTCGCTGACCAACATCAACCCTCCTGGGCAGCCGGGGGCAAACGACGGCAATCAGACAACCTATTCCTTTGCGAGCGGAATTGCAGAAGGGGGAACACAAACGGTTGTCTTTTCCTTCACTGCCCTGCAGCCTGGAGAGATCCGGGGTGTGGTGGAGGTGATTGCCGGTCCCAGTTCTGTATCTAACGAGATCAGGGTCTCGGTAGCAGAATCAGCGACGGCACCCGAAGAGGCGATGGTCGAACCGGAGGATCAACCGATCATGGGCGATGTGATCCCTTATCGCTCAGTTGTACAGATTATCGCATTGGTGGAGATGGATGGGCAGCTGGTGGAGGGGTGGTCCGGCTCCGGAACGATCATTTCGGAGGATGGATTGATCCTGACCAATGCGCATGTGATTCTTTCAGACCGTTATTACAACGTAGTGGACCTGGTGGTAGCGATCACGATGGAACAGGACGCCCCGCCGGTGAAAATGTTTTTCGCGGATGTGATCCAGGCGGACGCCAGGCTGGATTTGGCGGTGATCAAGGTGCGCTCCGATTTGAATGGTGCGCCAGCTAACTTTTCCTCATTGGGGATCGAGCCGGTGCCCCTGGGCAATTCTGATTCTTTGGGACTTGGAGACGAAATCATCATCATTGGTTATCCTGGCATTGGCGGTCAGACCATCACGCTGACCCGCGGTGAGGTCAGCGGTTTCACTTCTGAGGAACCCTATGGCAACCGGGCTTTCATCAAGACCTCTGCCACGATCGCAGGCGGCAACAGCGGCGGTTTGGCAGCCACATCCAACGGCGAGATCATTGGGGTGCCCACCCAGGTGGGGTCTGGCGATATTACTGCTGAGTTTGCGGATTGCCGTCGCCTGGTGGATACCAACCGGGATGGATTCATTGACGAATTGGATAACTGCGTTCCGACGGGTGGGTTTATCAATGCGCTCAGGCCTATCCGTTTGGCTTTACCATTGATTGAGGCTGCCAGATCGGGGCAAGTTGCCATCCTGGAGGACACAGGCAGCATGGGAGAGCAGGAATATGAACCGGAAGGCGATGTGATCCTGTATGATGAGTTTGTGGATAATTCGAATGAATGGGGATTGCTCAATGATGCTGATGGTGTGGTTGAAATCACCGGCGGGCAGCTGCGGATTAATGTCCTTCCCAATCAGTATTACGTATGGAGCACAGTCAATAGCTATTATGACACCTTTATCCTGGCGACGGAGGCAAGAGTCCTTAAACCCAGAGGAGATGGTGACTTTGGGGTGATTTGTGGAGTGCAGGATGGATCGAACTTCATTGCCCTCGAGATCACAGAGGATGGCTATTACAGCATCTGGAAGAAAGAGAACGGCGCCACATTGACATTGGTGGACTGGGCTTATTCCGATGAAGTGGCGAACAGCAGCACATATACGATTGCGGCGTATTGCGGGCCGGACCGCCTGGCTTTGGGCGTGAATGATGTGCTTTTGACGGAAACAGTAGATCCCAACTACCAGCCAGGGGCTGTGGGATTGATCGCCGGCACCTACGACAACCCGGATTTCCAGATCGGGTTTGATAACTTCTTTATTTTCGAACCCTAATTAGCTAAGATTCTAAAAACCCCCGATCTGAATGGACCGGGGGCTTTTTTGAGTCAATCTATTGTAAAGCCAGCTTCCTGGATGAATTTATCCCGGTTTGCCAGCCTGGCTGTTTTTCCGGAACTGGTTTTGATGATCCAACCTTCTTGGACCAGGTGCACATGGCGCAATGCCACCGCTGATCCCTGGGTGATCGTTTGACGGATGTCGTCTGCAATGCGCTGCTTCTCATCCTCTTCCTGAGTGTCCACTTCTGCCACAATGATCACCTGTTCTGTGCCGGCACGTTGGGAGAAGATGCCAAACGCGACCACTCTGCCGGGGTGAACGCCATTGACCGTCATGGCAAGGTGTTCCAGGTCCTGAGGATAGATATTCTTGCCGCCGACGATGATCAGGTCTTTTTTGCGCCCGGTGATATACACTTCGTCAGAGAGCATATAACCAAAATCACCGGTGAGATACCAGCCATCTAAAAAGGCTTCCCGCGTGGTATTCGGGCGGTGGTAGTATTCTGTCAGCATACAATTGGAGCGCACCGCGATTTCACCAATGTGCCGGTCTGGCAGCGTGCTGCCCTGCGGGTCAACAATTTTCACTTCTGTATTTGGGATCGGTTTGCCTGCAGATACCATCAGGATCTGGGGCTGATTGGCTTTGGCTGGCCGGGCAATACGCTCCACCTGCAAGGATTCACGGTCAATGGGGTCTACCGTCACGGCTGAGTCGATCCCGCCCTGGGTGACAGCGAAGGTATTTTCTGCCATGGCATAACTGGTGGCAATCGCTGATTCACGAAAGCCATAGGGCTTGAACATTTCCACAAAAAGTTGATGGCTTTCGTGGCGCATGGGTTCAGAGCAATTGATGACTGCGCGCCACGAGCTGAGGTCCACGCCCTCCATGTGGCGAGGGCGGATCTTTTGGGCACAGAAGTTATAGGCGAAATTGGGCAGCCAGACCAATGTTCCCCGGTAACGGCTGATGGCGTGCATTAACCTGTATGGCGCGCGCACCCAATCGAAGGGGGACATCAGGACCAGCGGGCGGCCATAAAGAATTGGCATCAGGAAGCCAGCTATTAAGCCCATATCGTGGTAGAGCGGCAGCCAGCTGATGATCACGTCCTGATCATCGAAGTGCAGCACATCAGCATAGGTGGTGATCTGGTTGAGGATTGCCTGGTGCGAAAGCGCCACGCCCTTCTGCAGCCCGGTGGTACCTGAGGAATGCTGCAAGAGCACAATGTCCTCCGGTTGGCGGCGGTTAAAGTCGAAAACGAGTTCACCGCCCCAGTTGATTTCATCGGTAATCATCACTTCACGGACGGAATCGCCTTCGATGAGTGCAGATCTGACCTCGGACTCAAATTCGGTAAAGGTGAAGATTGCCGCTGGCTGCGTCACTTCGATCAGGGCAGCCAGATCAGCCCGGTATCGGTCTGGCTGTAACTTCTCGGTCAGGTAGGGCATGATCGATGGAATTGCGCCGTGTAAAAGGGTGCCAAAATAGGCATAGATCAGGTCTTCACCATGCTGCAAAATGAGGAGCACAACTTCACCGGGTTTGATCCCCGCTTCTTCCAATTGGCGTTGGGCGCCCACAGCGCGGTGCAGCAGCTGGGAGGTGGTGATGGGTAGATCTTCCTCTCCAGCGTGCTGGAGATAGATTGCCACCTCATCAGGGCGGCTTTCATTGAGGTGTTTGAGAATGTGATGAAATGTCTGCATCCATCAATCCTGGCGGTTAATGACGAGTTCAGCCAGCTGGTTCAATGTATCGAAGGTGTCTGCATTCAGGTCTGTGTCTTCAATGCGCACATTGAAGGTATCTTCGATAAACAGAGCCACATCCACCAGGCTGAAGGAGTCAATTAATCCGCTTGAGAGCAGCGGTTCATCGGGGTCGATTGTTCGGTTGGGCTGCTTCAGAATCTCAGATTGCAGATAGCTGGCAGTTTTTGCAATGATTTCGTCTTTCATGTGTCAGGTGTGCTCCTTGATTTTTGTGTGGATAACAGTGTTATTTTACCACCTACGGGCAGATCAACCGTTCAATCGTTGGTTTGAGTGCGCGGTAATAGATTTGCATCCCTTCGGGGGTGAGATGTACGGCGGAGTTGGTGAATTGTTCCTGGGGCACGAAATCCCACAGGTCAGCATAGTGCCATTTGGCAAATTCTGAGCGTTCAGCCAGCATCAGCCGATACTGGTCATAAGCCCAGTGCGGATAGAAGAAATTGTAACGAATGTCGCTGTTCTTGCCTTCGCTAACCAGGATGGGTTCGTTAATGACCAGAATGGGCACAGCCCCTGCCATCTCAGCGCCGGCGTGCAAGACGCTGGCGGCGAGGAAGGTGGGGGGAAGCAGCGGAGGCTCAACGCCCATGTAGGCATCATCATCAGCTTCAAAATTACGCTGTGCGGGGATGATATTTTCAGGGTAGGTCTGGTCAATCCCGGTTGCAGCCCAAAGGACGCCGTAAAGTTGCAGTTGGAAGGCATCGAGGATAGCCCGGCGGCGGCCAATCAGGGTTCGTTCCCAAAAGTTCGGCTCGACAAAGTGCTCCAGCTCTGTGCTGAGTGGTAGATCGTATGCTTCGATCAGGGGTTGAACACGAGCGGCGTTATTTGCCACCAGCGGCGTATCCACCTGGATTTTGATGGGGAAGGATTCAAGCGTAACAGGCCAGAGGATCAGATCAGGATCATAGGTGAGGGCTTTTTCCAGAATCATCAGATCTTTGGTGAGGGACATACTCGGATAGGCAAGGTTATAGGCTCGAACTGGTTTTCCGCCACAGGCAGAAAGTTGATCCTGGTTGATCAGGCTGCTGAGGGTCTCTTCCGGTTTCAACAACGTGCCCCATGTGGCGCTATCGCCGATCAGGATGATTCGAAATTCATCCTCGGGTTTTGGTCTTGCGTTGATCTCGTGGCTGGCAAACATGGCTTCAAGATCGTACAGGCTCAGGTTAAAGGCTTGCTCAGTATTTTCCCCAAATGGCAGGCGGGCACGGCCAGGAAAGAGGCGATTGTAGAGTGAAATCTGACCGAGCGTGCCACTGGGCGGAATTAACCCTACAACAAAGTTGAGCGCAAGGAATAGGAGCAGTGCTTTGATCAGCACGTTCCGGATGAATCTGGCTGTGTTTCGATTTTGTCCCGAAGTTTGTTCTGTCATTTTAGTTTCATTCTAATCATCCAATTCCAGCAATTGCCGATGGACCTGGTCAAGCACCTCGAGGGCGGACAGGTTGCGCACGTCCCAGCCCTCACTTCTCAGGTATTCGTCGTCGCGATTCTTATCCAAGCCCATATTGGGCAGATGTTTGACGGCTGCCCAAAAGTTCCACAGGGGCAGATGATTGTCATAGGCTGCCTGAGCCATTGCCAGGTTACGGCTGTGATCGCCTTCCATGTTATCGGCTTTGGTTGAAAGAATGGGAATGACGCCATTTTCCAGCAAGATATCGATGATTTGCTGGAGGTAATTGCGGTAGTCTTCAGGCGATGAGGAGGGGTGCCAGTTTGTCCCAAGGCTGATCAACACGATGGAGGGGTTGTTCAGGCGAATTTCGCAGGCTACCGGCGTTTCGGTCTTACCGCAGATTTCGGGATCGTTCCAGCGCGGGTTGAGTGCGCCAGGCGCTGTGAGACCGTTCTTGACGGTGATGCTGCGGTGCTCAAATGAGCCGGCATACCAGTCGATAGTTTCCTGTAAATGCACCTGGTCTTGAGTGAGGGAATAACGTCCCTCATCATAAATGCTCAGGAAGTAGGTGGGTGAACTCTGGCAATCGCCAATCACTGAAAAAACGTGGGGGTCTCTGCCCAGGGATTGTCCCTTTCGATAAATTGCCATCATTTCAGGGGCAAGATCGGGAAGGATCGGCCAATACTGCCAGCTTTCAGGCCTGGGGCGCAGGTCAGGCAGCGCTGTTGCGGTGGGTGTGGAGATGTCTGTGGAGGGTGCCTCACCTGCCTGGTTGAAGTCAGGCGCGGGTTGTGTGGTGGGAGGGGCTCCTGGCGTTTTGGTCCTGGGCAGTTCGATTATTTGTGTGGGGGCGCCGGTGCCGGGTTCTTGCACTGATGCGCACGCACCCAGGAGGAGCAACAGGAGGATCAGGCTGATCATGCAGATAAGCGTGGATCTTCGAAAGTTGCCCGCCAGAGAATGCTGTTTACTCATGAGCCGATTCCAAATAATTTGGCAAAGGTAGCCAAAGCCAGGCTGGTGGTGGGCAGGGCGAACCACACCCATCCCAGGCTGACGAACAGGAAGGTAAGGAGGATGCCGCTCACTTTAAAGATGCCGGTTAGAGTGGGGCGGTTCTGCGTCAGCTCCGCCACTTTGGGTCCGGCAAATGCGCTCCAGCGGTTATGAACAAACAGGCCAATGCCATGCCAAGCCCCCCAGATCAGAAAGTTGCGCGTTACGCCATGCCACAGGCCAATCACCAGCATGGTGAGCATCTGGGTGATGAAGATGATCAGGGGCGCTGAAAGCTTGTCCTCTTTACGCAAGGCGCGGGTGAGCGGGAAAAAGAGGTAACTGCGCACCCACTGGGTGAGGGTCATATGCCAGCTGTTCCAAAACAGCGCCAAATTGGGTTTGCGGTAGGGTTGATTGAAATTCTCTGGGAGCTGAAACCCCAGCAGCATCCCGGTGCCAATAGCAATGTCGGTGTAGCCGGCGAAATCAAAGAAGATTTGGAAGGCATAGGCAATCAGCATCACCCACAACCAGCCGGAGGTTTGAACCTGCTGGGCGTTTGTCCCAGAAAGGGCAATCAGCGCGAGCGCATCGGCAAGGATGAACTTGCGGAACAACCCGATTGCCAGCCGTTCGCCGCTCTGCAGCAGCTCGCCGGAGTGGAGAGGCTGCGGGCTGTTCAGGTCTTTGCGAAAGCGCTGCAGGCGATCCAGGGGACCTGCCATGAACGCCGGGAAGAAGATGGTGTATACCAGGTATTCCCCCAGCTCGATGTGATCAAGGCGTCCGTTGATTTTATCCAGCAGCGTGTGAATCAATCGAAAGGCAACATAGGAAAACCCCAACCAGCCCAGATCAGTTGACTGGGTCAGGGCAAGGTCCTGCCCCATCAGGTTGCGCAACCCCAGGCTGGCGTAATATGAGAGAAGCGGTGTCTTCAGGATGAGAAAAAGGATCAACAGGAGAAGCATGCCCATACCAATCAGGGTTTCTGAAGGTGGGGTGAAGCGAACAAGCAGATAAGTGATCAGCGTAAAACCCAAAAGGACCAGCAAAACCAGGTGGAATTGCGGGGGTCGAGTGGCAGTGACCAGGCCTTCAAGACTGATAAAGCGGGTGAGCCCAATTGAAAGCACGGTAAGAAGCGTCAGCCCGGCAGCCAGCCAATTGCTGCGCAGTAAAAGCTGCTCACTTCCAGAAGATAGCGCCCAGGTAAGGCAAATCACGCCCAGCGTGGCGACCGGAAACCAGAAATCCATGTTTCGAATGGGTAATGCCGGTTGAAGCCAAAAGATCATCACGATGGAGATTACCAGCAGCGCCCATTTCCGCTTTTCCCCTGGGAAGAGCACTCTGATGAGCAAGCCGGCAAGAATCAGAATGAGAATTTTGAACAAGGACATTTAAAACCCCTGGTAGATCCATAGCGGTGCGCGATCTGCACTGAAGATGACCAGCAGCGTGATCAGAAGGCAGAGCAGCAGTGCAAAGAGGTTTTCCCTGGTGAGAATGTGTTTTCTAAGCCAGCGCATGAAGTCTTCCCAGCTTATTCATAGCCGCACAACCGCCACTCCCCACCTTCCTGAACGACCAAAAAGGTCTGGATATCCAGCGGAAACTCGCGCGCTTCACCATCATAGGTGGCTGAAATTGCGCCTTCGCAGGTTACTGTGGCGTTTTTTTCATCTGAGGAGGTCGTTTGGCAGGCAAACTCCACCAGCTCGGTTTCGACACTCATAAAGCTGTCCAGTTCCATCAACGCCATTGCCTCCCAGTCAGCGCATGAAGAATTGAGCAAGCGTTCTTGGTCTTTTTCGACCAGCGCCTGGTGATAGCGTTCAACCACCTGGGCGGGCACATCGCCGGCACCTGCGCATGCGCTGAGTGAGGTTAGCATGATGACGATGAACAGGCATACGGTAATGTATCTTAATCTCATATCAACTCGCTTCAATAAAAATTTTAAATGATCAAAAAAGTGTGTGCTACTGATTTGCAAGAACCTCACGGAATTGGTCCAGGGTAAATTCTCCATAGATTTCAATGCGGTTCAGATAAAAGAGGGAATTAAAGGTATGTGTTTTTGCTTTACCCAGTCCCATGCCAGCGCGATAGCCATAATCGCTCACTTTCTGGGCGGTGAAGGGATCAATCGTTCCGTAGGGATAGGCAAAGGTGAGCACCTTAGTGGAAAGTGCATACTCGAGGTCTGTTTTTGATTGCCCAATCTCTTTGGCTACCAGGCTGTGATTGAGGGTCATATCAAGATGTGAGTAGCCATGACTGCCAACTTCCCAACCTGCGTTGATCATTTCCTTAAGCTGTTCTGCTGTAACAAAATCGGGTGATCCATTGATCCGATTGGCGACGATGTAAAACACCCCCGGGAAATCATAGGATTGCATGACCGGAAAAGCATTTTCATACACGCTTTGATGTCCGTCGTCAAAGGTGATGACAATCGGCTTTTCAGGCAGCTCAGCCCCTTCAAGGAGCGCTTGCAGGAATAATGAGATCGGGATGGCAGTGTAGCCCATATCCTTCAGGGCTGCCATTTGCGATTCAAAATCAGGGAGGGAGACCTGGTAGCGGCTGGTGGAAACCTCTCCATAAACGTGATGATAGAGGAGGATTGGGGCGGTGATTTGACCAGGTTCGTTATAGACCCTCACCGGAGTTGGTGTTAACGTTAGCGTTTGGGTCAGGGTGGGTGTTGGAGTCATCGGTACTTCGGTGGCGGTGGCTGTGAGGGTGGGCAAATGGGTCGAAGTGGCGCTCGGTGCGATCGTGTGTGTTGGGTTTTGCGGTGACGTGGTTGAAGTCGCAGACTGGTTTTGGCTGATGGCGTTGCCTGGGCGGCAGCCTGTGAGGAGTAGCACACCGATAAAAACGAAGAATACTACGAATAAGTAGGATGATTTACGCATGCATCAACTCTTTCAACGCTGGCATCCCATCGTACTCATCGTTTGGGGCGCCGGAAAACTGCATGGATTCTTTCTGAAAAATTGATCCATAGATTAACATGCCCAATTATACTCAATTTGATCTTATACCGTACGTGGAAGAAGTAAAAGTATATACACTATCATGAAATAAACTCACTCAGAAGTATAATTTGTATAAACGTGCATGCCAATAAAGGAGAAATGTTTAAAATGAAGTCTAATCGATACATTATGATAGCCAGTTTGGTGGTGGTGCTGGTGGTCAACGGCCTGGCAAACACGCTGCCTATCAACAATCAGACCACCGGTCAGGTTTCGGACCAGTTCCCCATCCTGTTCGTGCCTGCTGGATATGTCTTTTCCATCTGGGGGTTGATCTACGCAGCGTTGATCGGCTTTTCTGTCTATTCGCTGACGCGCAAGGGGTTAGCCAACAAGCAAATTGATTCGATCACCTGGTGGTTTGTCGCCGCCAGCGCTTCGAATGCCATCTGGATTTTCTTGTGGCATTACGAGTTGTTTGTCCTGACCCTGATCCCAATCTTTGGTTTGCTGATCAGTTTGATGGGCATTTACCTTAAGTTGGGTGTGGGTCTCCAGAAACATGATTTGACCGAGAAACTGCTGGTTGCCATGCCCTTTGGCATCTACCTCGGCTGGGCGACGGTGGCCGTTGTGGCGAATGTCTCCCAGGCTTTGTATTTTATTGGCTGGCGCGGACAGCCACTGACAGATGTCGCCTGGACGGTGATCATGCTGGCGATCGCTTCGCTGCTGGGCGTATTGATGATCTTCCTGCGCAAAGAAATCGCCTACCCCCTGGTGCTGGTCTGGGCGTTTGTGGGCATCTGGATCAAACATGGCGGTACACCTGCCGTTGCCACGACTGCCTTGGTGGCAGCCATCCTTCTGGCGGTGCTGACGTTTGGGCGGCTCTTACTTGCAAAGAAACAAACAGCATAACCTCATTTGAATGTTGTAAACAAAAAAGACGCCTTCTTTTGAGGGCGTCTTTGCATTGGTGTGTTGGCCGTTCTATACCGTCTTCAGAATCAGCGTCGGCGTTTGGAACCGCCAATCATCGATGCGAAATAGAAAAGCTGCAGAACCGAGGTGGCGACTGCTGCCACATAGGTGAGCGCTGCAGCGTTGAGCACCTGGCTGACGCCCTTCATTTCTGTTTCAGAAGTGACCATCCCGCTGGATTTGAGCATTTGCCGGGCGCGTTTGGATGCATTCAGCTCAACCGGCAGCGTGGCGATTGAGAAGATAGCCCCTGCAGAGAAAGCAATGATGCCCAGCCATGCCAGGTTGCTCATCTGCAGCAGCAGCCCGATCAGGATCAGGATCCATCCCACAGAGGTGCCAATATTTACCAGCGGAACCAGTGCAGTGCGGAAGCGCATCGGGAGATAATTCTTCTGATCTTGCTGGGCATGTCCGAACTCGTGTGCTGTGATTGCCATGGCAGCAACGGTTGCACCCTCAGCGATATCCTTTGAGAGGCTGAGCACATTGTTGCGTGGGTCGTAGTGATCTGTCAGGCGACCCGGGGTGCCTTTGAGTTCCAGATTATAAAAACCCATGTGTTCGCGCAGCCGCTGAGCGACCTGCACGCCAGAAAAACCGGATCGGTTTGGAATCCTGCTCCATTTGGAATATTTAGCATTCACATACAGCTGTGCAATCAAACTGAGGATGATCGCAGGCAGCATGTAGATCAGGTAATTGATATTAAATGTTGGAAAAAACATCGCTTCCTTCCTTAGTTGTTTCTGATAAACTCTTTCAGTACTTCAATTGCTTTTTCAAGCTGCGGATCTCTTCCGGCAGTGTAATCTTCTTCAGTCATCTCAACGACGTATTCTGGCGTCAAGCCTTGCTCTGCGATCTGGCGCTTTTCAGGGGTGAGCCAGCGTGCAATGGTGACGCGCACGCCACCCGCATTGTCCTTGAGCGTAATCCAGCTCTGCACGGAACCTTTGCCATAAGTTGTGACGCCAACCAGGGGCGCACGCTGGTAATCCTGGATCGCACCAGCAGTGATCTCTGAGGCGGATGCTGTCCCCTCGTTCACCAACACAACCAGCGGAATTTCCGTGGCAAGCCCTCCCGGGATAGCATTATAAGGTAAGATCTGTCCATCGCCATATTCTTCATACATGACCACGCCTTCACCAATGAATTCCGAAACAACCTGGATGGCTGTGGTGAGATAGCCGCCGCCGTTGTTCCTGAGGTCAAAGATGAGACCCTCCGGGTTTTGATCCAGCACTGTTTTTAATTCAGCCCGTAATTGCTCTGTTGTGTTTTCGCCATAATTCAGCAGGGCAATGTAGGCGATGTTGTCATCGAGCATTTCTGCTTCTGCGGTGGGCACCGTGATATTGGCACGAGTGATGGTGACATCAAAAGACTCGTCGCCGCGCAGGATGGTCAGGGTGACATCCGTGCCAGCCGGACCAAGGATGCGTTGAAGCACAAGCTGGCCAGGAATATTGGACATATCTTCATCATCGATGGCGATCACTTTGTCTTTGGGCAGCAAGCCTGCTTCTGCTGCGGGCGATCCCTTCATCGGGCTGAGAATCTCAACATAGTCGCCGGTGATATCCACCCAGGCACCGATGCCTTCATATTCGCCTTCCAGGGATTCATTAGCCTGCTCTAATTCTTCCGGTGTCATATAAGAGGTGTGTTTGTCGCCAAGCGCTTCCAGCATTCCCTCAATAGCACCGCGCATCAATGCCAAATCATCGACAGGCTGGTCAACAAATTCCTCGTGGACGATGTCCCAGGTTTCCCAGAAAGGTGCAAAAAGCTCCTCGTATTCTTTTGGGGTGTCTCCTGAAGGGTCAAGATAGGGGCATTCCGGGCAGGCGTCCTGCGTTGATGTGACCTCGTCTGATGGGAGGGTGGTCACCTCAGGGCAGGGGGTGCAGCCCGTTGGGGTCAATGCGGGTGAGCCGATTCCCAGCAGGCGCGGTGCAAAATAACCAGCCCCAGCGCCAGCTGCAAATACCACCACCAGTACCAGAAGGCTGATTCCAATCGTCAAACAGGTTCGAATACCCTTATTTTCCATGCTTACTCCTAATCGTTTGGATGCTTGTTCTCTTTATAGAACAGCATAACATACCCGTTAATGATTGTCCTTAGAAAATATAATGTTTGCAATAATTTTATGAAGGTTACCACAAATTTATTAACAATTGATATTATTTTCCCGGATTAGAGGGGGAAACTGCAGGGTTTTTGTTCGTTTTCTTCGTGCCCAAATCGCTGTGCTATCCAGAAAACCGTTCAAGTCGTTATGGTTAATTTTCGTTTTAAAAATCTTGCTGCAGGGCACCTATCAGGAGGGCAGACATTGCCATCACACCTGTGGTGAGGCAGGTTTCATCCACATCAAAATTGGGCGTGTGCAGCATAGCAAATTGCCCTTTTTGGGGGTTGGCAGCGCCCACCCAATACATTGCTCCTGGAATTAATTTCGTGTAGTATGCAAAATCCTCGCAGTTAAAAGGAAAAGCTGCCTTTAATTGAATGGCATTGGGGGCGCCAATTACTTGCCTGAGCGCGGGCAGGGTTGCCTGCACAAGTTCGGGATGATTACGAACATCTGGCATGCTGCCCATGGGTTCCAGTTGATAATGCGTTTGGTTTGCCTGAGTGATGGTGTTGAGTGAGGCTTTGACGCGGCCGATAGCTGCTCGTCGCAGCGCATGGCTGGCTGCTTTGATCCCGATCCCGAACTGGCCGCGCCTTGCAATCAGATCTTCTTCGTCTGTGGAGGCGTCAAAGATTGTGAAATGCTGCAGATCGGGATCATTCGATTGCATCAGTTTCCACATGGCTTGCATCTCATCCCGGGTTTCTGGCAAAGTCCAGCGGTTAAACCCCTTGATGACCTGGCAGCATCTTTTGGCAACTGCATCCAGTTTCTCAGACGAAGCAGCCGACCTGTCTCCTGGTATGATTTTGGCGAGATAGTGTTCGAAACCAGCAAGAAAAAGGTTGTCGGTCCAGGCGATTTTGCCGACTGGCAGCGGGGCGACGTGCAGTCCTAAAATTGCACGGGGCACCGGATCTATCAGCGCGCCAGCCCGGATCATGCGCAGCGCACCGGTAATTTCTTCCTCTTCTGGCTGAAAAATGAAGCGAATGTTGCCAGGCAGGTTCTTGCCCAGCTCCGCCAAAACAGCGGCTGTGCCAAATCCCACTGCACTATGCACATCATGGCCGCAAGCGTGCATCACACCCGGCACCTGTGAACGATAGGGCACATCATTGATTTCGCTGATGGGCAGGGCGTCCATATCCACCCGTAAGGCGACCGTCGGTTTTGCAGGGTCTGTGATCCAATCAGCAATGATGCCAAAACCGCCTGCCCGCGTTTGAACCAGCAAACCCAGCTTCTCCAGTTTTTCTGCGATGAAGGCAGATGTCCAGGATTCTTCTCCGGAAAGTTCCGGGTGCTGATGAAGGGCGCGCCGAATCAGTGATAACTCTGGGTGGAGATTAGCGGTGTGGTGGTGGAGACTGTTGAGGATGTTTGGGTCGAGGGTCATAGGCACCGCAAAATAGCAGCAAGGATCATCTGTTCATGTGGTTGGGGATATGTGGTTGTGGTTAATAAATCTCCGGCACGAAGGTTTGGTCCTCATAAGGGGTGCGGACATACCCTTCATTTTCCTGGCGGGGCGGCAGCTCAATTTTCTCAGGGGTCAGGTCTTTGTATGGGACCATGCTGAGCAGGTGGGAGATGCAGTTGAGGCGGGCTTTTTTCTTGTCGTCTGCGTTGACAACATACCAGGGCGACTGTTTGATGTCAGTATATTTCATCATCACGTCTTTTGCCTTGGAATACTCCACCCACCGGCTGCGGGCTTCGACGTCCATTGGGCTGAGCTTCCAGCGCTTTGTGCGGTCTTCCAGCCTTGCCAAAAAACGTCTTTCTTGCTCTTCATCGCTGACTGAAAACCAGTATTTCACCAGGATGATGCCTGAACGGATCAGCATTCGCTCAAATTCAGGGCAGGTACGCATGAATTCCCAGTATTCTTCGTCTGTGCAGAAACCCATCACGCGTTCCACGCCAGCGCGGTTATACCAGCTACGATCAAAGAGCACCATCTCACCGGCAGCGGGTAAATACGGTGTGTAACGCTGAAAATACCACTGGGTTTTTTCACGCTCGGTTGGAATACCCAATGCCACCACTCGGGCAGAGCGGGGGTTAAGGCTTTCCATGATGCGTTTTATCACGCCGCCCTTACCAGCAGCATCTCGCCCTTCAAAGATCACAACCACCTTCAATTTTTCTTGTTTGACCCATTCCTGCAGCTTAACCAGTTCAACTTGAAGGCGGCGCAGCTCTTTTTCGTAATCCTTTTTCTTGAGTTTTTTCTTTTTGGGGCTTTCTCCGTGCGCGCTGGGTGGGCCGGAGCCTAACTCGGTCGCCAGGTTTTGCTCCTGTGCCTCCCTGTCCGGTGTAGGTTCCTCGGAGATTTCGAGTTTGGTTACAGAATCTTCATCTTTTGAAGATTTCTTTTTACCATCCTTCATTATTTCTTGTCTTTCTTCTGCTTCTTTTCCTTCTTTTCTTTCTTTTCCTTCTTTTCCTTCTTGTCAGCCTTTTTCTCTTCGTTTTTCTTACCCATTGCTAACCTCCGTAAGATTGAGTGGGATTAAATGTATGTTAACTATTGTACATGAAAAATCTGCTGTGGCAAATAGGAAAAGGGGCAACAGGTAAAATTGCTGGGGAATGTCAGAATGAAGGTGTGGATGTGCGCGCGAAGGAGGGCAACCGGTGTGGTCGAGGTGGAAATGAGAAAGTGATATTTTGGATCAGAGGGTAAAGAGCGGTGGCAGCTGATGGATCGTATCGATATGCGGGCAGCCATCATACCGGTGGCTACCGACAGAAACAATCTGCATCCCCAGCAGCTGTGCCGTTGCCAGGTTTTTGGGTGAATCGTCCACCAGCAGGCAATCTTCTGGCTTTTCATTGATGAATTCAAGCGCCTTGTGAAAGGCTGCTTTCTCGGGTTTACAGAAAGGGGCAACGGTGTAAATGTCAACGATGGTTTCAAAATGTTGGCTGACCCCCAGGTGATGAATCACCCTGCAGGCATGAGCAGCGTTGGCGTTGGTGAAGATTACTTTACGCTGGGGAATGGCTGTGAGCGCCTGATCCAGTGCCTGGTCAGGTTTGAGGATGTTTTCAAGGGGGATATCATGGACGTAATTCAAAAAAGCATCCATGTCCACATCATATTCTGCCTGCAGCCCGCGTAGTGTGGTTCCGTATTGTGACCAAAGTCGATGGCGCAGGGTGGGGACTTCATCTGGGGGAAAGTGCATCTCATCCAGCAGATACTGGTTGATGCGTTGCCGGATCATCTCCCAGATACCGTTTTCCTGCGGATAGAGTGTGTCATCCAGGTCATAAAGCACGCAGCGAATTTGGCGGGGAATCACAATCCAGACCTCTCTTGTGGCAGCAGCAGTAAGACAAACAGGTAGACTGTCGGCAGGAACAAAACAACCATTGCCCAATAGGCGACCGGGTGGGCAGACCAGGCCCCTGGGGGAATGGTGCCTGCGGCGAAGACAAGCGCACCCGTGAAGAAAATGGTGAGCGAAAGGATGCCTGTGGCGCGGCTGGGCTTGTTCTTGAAGATAGCCCTGAATGCAAAGCGCAGCCCTAACAAGATACCAATTGTATCCGTGGCGCCCAACCCAAACAGAAAGGCGAGTGCCTGCGGCTGCCAGCCATTTGGCGGCGGCAGGATGGGGAAAGGCGCATCTTGCCCGGAAAGGAGCAACACGCCAGCGCGCACCAGGACCAGCAAGTGCAGGCTTTGCAGCAGCCCGTAATAGGCGATCAGACAGGCTGCATTTTTGGCGTTCCTATCCAGCGGCATTTGATGCTCCCGGTTCAGATTTCTTCAACGCAAGGCTAACCCAGTCGGATTCTGTGATGCAATCGATCAGGGTGAAACCAGCGCTTTGGGCAGCTGTGAGAATATCCGTTTGCTGATGTTCCAGGATGCCTGAAAGCAGCAGGATACCGTCCTCTGCAACGAGTTCGCCCAGGTTTTGCTCAAAAAGGCGCAGAATGATGGTTGCCAGGATGTTGACCATCACCAGGGGCGCTTTTTGGATCGAGAACTGGCCGCTTCGGATGGCTTCGACCGATCCCTTGCCCACTTCCAGCCTCTCCGGTTGGATGTGGTTGATGGCGGCATTTTCCAGTGTGGATATCACCGACTGCCCGTCCACATCAACCGCAACCACATGCGCAGCGCCCATCTGAAGGGCGGCAATGGAGAGAATGCCCGAGCCGCAGCCCACATCGATGACCTCGCCGCTTCCAGCAAAGTGGCGTTCAAGGAGCTGGAGGCAGAGCTGGGTGGTGGGATGGGTGCCAGTGCCGAAAGCCATCGCCGGGTTGATGCGGATCACAAGCCGTTTCTCGTCCGGTTTGGGGTCCATCCAGGCTGGCATGATCAGAATATTTTTACCAATCCTCAGGGGCTGGTAGTGCACTTTCCAGGCTTCCATCCAGTTCTGGTCCTCGATGGGCTGGTAGCTCGGCTCCGGGATGGGCGCGACCTGCCCCAGGTGCCAGAGCGCCTCTGCCAATTTTTGTTTCTTTTCTTCCAGCTGCTCATTAACTGCCAAATAGCCGGAAACGATCATCCCGCCCACAGGTTCATTTTCTTTGGTGTGGGGGTTATATTCCGTGATGCTCTCCATCACGACACCGTTGGAAACAAAACGCCCCAGCACTTCTGCCAGGGCTTCGGCTAATTCACCGTCACACTTGATTTTAACTTCGACCCAATGATATTGACTTTGATCAGCCACCAAACACCTCTCTGAGCTTGTCCATGAAGCTTTGATTCTGGATTTTTATGTCTGGATCCATCGTCTGAGCCAGTTTTTCAAACAATTCTCGCTGTTCACCACTCAGCCGGGTGGGGATCTGAATGGAGACCGTTACCAGCTGGTCCCCTTTGCCCGTCCCGCGCAGGTGGGGAATGCCGCGATCCCGCAGGCGGAAAATCTTACCGGGTTGGGTGCCGGGTGGAATGCGCAATTCCACATCTCCATACAGCGTCGGGACGTGAATCTCATCCCCGAGGACTGCCTGGGCGATGTTGATATCCAGGTCGAGGAGCACATCGTCGGCTTTGCGGCGGAAATAGGGATGCTCTTCCACTTCCACTTCAAGATAAAAATTGCCCTGTGGACCGCCGTTGCTGCCGGATTGGCCTTCGCCAGCCAGGCGGATTTGGACGCCATTGGAGACGCCAGCTGGAATGGTGACCATTTTGGTGATGGTTTTGCGTTCCAAACCGCGCCCATTGCAGGTCGGGCAGGGTGTTTCGATCACTTCACCGCGCCCATTACAGCGCGGGCAGGTGACCACCTGGACCATGGAGCCAAGCAGGGTTTGGTGCACCTGCCGGACTTCACCCTGACCATTACAGTTTGGACAGGTCACCGGGGATGTGCCGGGCTTGGCACCCGAGCCATGGCATGTCTCGCATTTTTCATCGCGGGTGATCTGAACCTCTTTTTCAACGCCAAAGGCGGCTTCTTCGAAGGTCAATTTGATGCGGCTGGAGAGATCTGCCCCGCGTCGGGGTGCGTTGCGGGTGCGCCGGGAGCCCATGCCCCCAAAGCCGCCGAACCCAAAAATGCCTTCAAGAATATCTGAAAGATCGATATTGGTGAAGTCGGGCATCCCCTGGGTATTGACCCCGGCATGGCCAAAACGATCGTATGCTGCGCGTTTTTCACTATCGGAAAGGATAGCATAGGCTTCATTGATCTCTTTGAACTTATCTTCAGCGTCGGGTTCCTGGCTGACATCGGGGTGGTATTTTCTTGCCAGGTTGCGAAAAGCCGATTTCAGGTCATCTTCGCTGGCGCCGCGTGGGACGCCCAGCACTTCATAATAATCTCGTTTTGCCATAGGGTTCGTTTATCTTTAATTCCAGTTGATAATTCTTATTCCATTAATCCGAATAAGTCTACTCAGGAAGGTGGTCACTGTCAAATCCGTCCTTGCCTGAAATTGGGACAGGTGTCCGATAGGATTTACCGGACACCTGGATCATGCGTTAATGGTTTGATGGATGCGGGCGAGGTCAGACTTGCTTGAACTCGCCGTCGACGACGTCTTCGTCGTCACTTCCGCCCGGCTCATCCTGGGCTTTGCCGCCCGAATCTTCACCAGCGCCTGGCTGTTCGCTGCCTGGCTGCTGCTGATAGGCTGCGCTGCCCACCTGCTGGAGCAGTTCTGTCAATTCATCGGTGGCTTTCTTGATCTTATCGATATCTTCGCTGTCTTTGACCTCACGGACCTTGCTGGCAGCATCTTCAACCTTTTGCTTGAGATCGCCCGGGACTTTATCGCCAAGGTCCTTGAGGGTTTTCTCAACAGAGTAGACCAGGTTGTCGGCATGGTTGCGAGCTTCAATCAGTTCTTTCCGTTTTCGGTCTTCTTCGGCGTGCAGCTCAGCCGCCTGCCGCATTTGCTCCACTTCATCTTCGCTGAGTCCAGAGGAAGCGGTGATGGTGATATTTTGGCTGCGCCCGGTGGCTTTGTCCTGGGCTGTCACTTCCAGGATACCGTTGGCGTTGATGTCGAAGGTAACTTCAATTTGCGGGACACCGCGCGGCGCCGGGGGAATGCCATCCAGGACGAATTTTCCAAGGGATTTGTTGTCGACTGCCATCGGGCGTTCGCCCTGCAGTACGTGAATCTCAACCTGGGTCTGGCTGTCGCTGGCGGTCGAAAAGACCTGGCTCTCGCGAGTGGGGATGGTGGTGTTGCGCTTGATCAGCGTGGTGGCAACGCCGCCCAGGGTTTCCACAGAAAGTGAGAGGGGGGTCACATCCAGCAAGAGGATATCTTTGACTTCACCGCCCAGCACGCCAGCCTGGATGGCTGCACCAACCGCAACCACTTCATCTGGGTTAACACCTTTGTGCGGTTCTTTGCCGAACATTTTCTGAACTTCATCCTGAATCTTAGGCATACGGGTCATCCCGCCGACCAGCACAATCTCATCAATATCTTTCTTTGAGAGGTTGGCATCATCCAGCGCTTTCTTGACGGGGGTCAGGCTGCGGTTCACCAGGTCTTCGGTCAACTGCTCGAGCTTGGAGCGGGTGAGGGTCATCACCAGGTGTTTGGGGCCTGAGGCATCTGCTGTGATATAGGGCAGGTTGATTTCTGCCTGCATGGTGGAAGAGAGCTCGATCTTTGCTTTCTCGGCGGCTTCCTTCAAACGCTGCAGGGATTGGCGATCGTTGCGCAGGTCA
Source organism: Anaerolineaceae bacterium UBA6086 (assembly GCA_002436005.1). Lineage (GTDB taxonomy): Bacteria > Chloroflexota > Anaerolineae > Anaerolineales > Anaerolineaceae > Brevifilum. The sequence continues at coordinate 22,757 of DIXG01000052.1, forward strand.
ATCCCGTTTTCTTTCTTGAATTCATCTGCAATGTAGTTGATCACACGCTGGTCGAAGTCGTCGCCGCCCAGGAAGGTGTCCCCACTGGTGGAACGCACCTGGAAGACGCCTTCGCCCACATCCAGAATGGAAATATCGAAGGTGCCGCCGCCCAGGTCATAGACTGCGATCACTTCGTTCTTTTTCTTATCCAGCCCATATGCCAGCGAGGATGCTGTGGGCTCGTTGATGATCCGCATCACTTCCAAACCCGCAATCTTACCTGCGTCCTTGGTGGCGTTGCGCTGTGCATCGTTGAAATAGGCAGGCACTGTGATGACTGCCTGGGTGACTGGCTCACCCAAATAGGCTTCTGCGTCGCGCTTGATCTTGGAAAGGATCATGGCGGAGATTTCTGGTGGGGAATATTCTTTACAAGCCAGGCTGACGCGTAAATCGCCATTTGGGGCTTTGCTGACGGCATAGGGCACCAATTTCAAAGCTTTTTGCACCTCAGGATCGTCATACTTGCGTCCCATGAAGCGTTTGATGGAGAAGATTGTATTCTCCGGGTTGGTGATCGCCTGGTTGCGCGCCACACGCCCGACCAGCCGTTCGCCATTTTTATTGACTGCCACAACCGATGGCACAAGCCGTTCCCCTTCTGCTGAAGGGATCACGACAGGTTCGCCGCCAACCATGACGGCAGCGACAGAGTTTGTTGTTCCGAGGTCTATTCCAATGATTTTTCCCATTTTTCTATTCTCCTTTGATTCTATCGAGCGACTCGCACCATTGCTGGGCGAATAATACGTTCTGAAATTCGATATCCCGGCTGGACAACATCAATGACCTGTCCATCTTCAAAGTCCGGGTGTTCTTCCTGTGAAATGGCTTCGTGGATGTTGGGGTCAAAAACATCGCCAGGATTGACATCCATCCGTTCCACACCCTGGTTCTTCATCTGGTTGAGAAGTTTCTGATAAATCAGTTCAATGCCAGAAACCCATCCCTCAACTTCCGGATTGCTGGGTTTATGCGCCAGGGCGCGTTCAATATCATCAGCAACCTGCAAGAAAATCTTGAGAACGGTCGTCATGGCATCCTGCTGGTTGCGGGTTGTATCGCGCAGGACTCGCTTTTTGTAGTTATCAAAATCCGCCAGCGAACGCAGCCACTGATCCTTGTGTTCTTCGGTCTCTGCCTTCAGTGCTGCGATGGTTTTTTCCATCGTATCGAACTCTTCAAAGGTCAGCGCTACCATCGGTTGCTCTTCGCTTCCCGTGTTTTCGCCGCTTGATGAAGGTTTCGAGTTCTCATCGTGGTGGTCTTCATTTTCGTGTTTATCCTGTCCATCTTGTCTTTCTTGTTTGTCTTTTTTCATAAATTACTCCATAAATGCTGTGAATGTTTTGATGGGTTCATCTTGATCAGACAGCGAGCGTTTCTAAAACGAGATCGCTGAGGACATTGGCAACAAAGCGCACTGTCGAAATGGTGCGGTCATAGGGCATGCGAATGGGTCCCAACACACCAATTGAGCCAGTCAGCGTGTTTGGATCACCATAACGGGCAAGGACGACAGAACACTGGCGAAGCTCTTCCCATGTGCCCTCGCCGCCGATTAAGACCTGGATGCCGCCGACATCGGTATTCATGACGGTGCGGGCAAGCAGATTTTCAAGCAGCGATCGCTCCTGCAGCACGTGCAGTGCCTGACGGGCTTCATCCGAATCTGCAAATTCGGGTTCAGCAAGCACATTGGTCATCCCATCCAGGTAGATTTCACCTGTGGCGGATTCCTCAATCAGTGACATCTCTGCAATCAAAATTTCGAGGATCTCCTGTCCCAGGCTATCCAGCTGGCCGCGGTATCTGGATATCTGGTTGATATCTCCGCGCGCACATAGATGGGTCAGGTGGCCAGCGATTTGCGAGAGGCGGTCCTGGGGCACGGATTCTGCCAGCGAAATAAATTGCTGGCGAATTTCACCCCCCATCATGACCAGCACCATCAAGACCTGGCGACCCTGTGTGGAGAT
>DIXG01000027.1:0-1858 GCA_002436005.1 Anaerolineaceae bacterium UBA6086
TCAAGCGCCAGAGCCAGGCACAGCACCTGCGAACCGGTGTAGGGGATTTGCAGTTTCTCCAAAATTGCCGGCACCTGCGCCTCGCGCGCATCGCCAAAATGGCTCTCGCAGATATTGAAGCAGATATCGGGCTTGAATTTGCGCACGGTATCCACGATAGAAATATCGCCCTCCAGGAATTCACAGGTATGCCCACCTTCCCGGATGGCATTCACAAGGGCATGGACGGTCTTTTCACTATCAAGATCATCCCACTGATCTGCAGGCATGCCCTCCCACTGTGGGGCATTCGTTTTGAGATTAGCAAGTAAGGCAACCCGAAAATTTTTCATATCTGCCATCCAAAAGGCTGTTTATTGTAAATTCATTATAAAATTCAGGCCACCTTCACCATCTTGGCGTCTTCTTCTCGTGCCTGCTTGATGCCCCGGTCAATATCCACTTTGCGCAGCATCAGGATCCCGGCGATGAAAAAGATCACCAGGGAGACAATACCCCAGCGGCCGTCGCCTGTGAGCTGCGTGACCAGTGCCATAATGAACGGCCCGACCACGGTGTTGAACTTTTCTGATACGCTGAAAAATCCATAAAATTCGGCTGTTTTGCTTTTCGGCATTAACTGACCCACCAGCGAGCGGCTGAGTGCCTGGCTGCCGCCCTGCACCATGGCAACCCCAAATCCCAACAGGAGGAAATGCCATTCTTTGGACATAAAATAGCCAATGATGGCGATTCCCGTATAGACCAAAAGGCTGAGGGTGATAGATTTTTTAATTCCCAGAATTTTTGAAAGTTTACCGAACAGGATCGCAAAGGGTGCAGCGACGAACTGTACCATCAAGAGCGTGCCAATCAGGATCAACGTGCCAAAGCCCAGGTCCGTTCCATAGGCAACCGCCATGGTGATGATCGTGCCAATGCCATTGGCATAGACAAAGAAGGTGAGCAAAAACCAGAAGAGATCGCGGAATTTTGAGATTTCCTTGAGCGCTTTGAAGAAGCGCCTGAAGCCCACCGCTATCACGTTCTGGCCAATTTCGCTGGCTTCTGCCATGCGTGCAGGTTCCCTCACACGGCGGAAGATCGGAATAGAGAAGACCGCCCACCACACCGCCACACTGGACAGGCTCAGGCGCATCATCAGCTTGGTGGCTTCTGTTTCGTCCATCCCTGGCAATAGCGACGGACCCAGGAAGATCATGGCAACGTTGACCAGCAACAGCAAACCACCACCAATGTAGCCCATGGCGTATCCCTTGGATGATACCTGATCAATCTCATCCTCATCTGCCACATGCGGCAGCAATGCATCATAAAACACGAGAGACCCGGCAAAACCAATCGTGCCAAGGATATACAGAATGGATGCCAGCAGCTGGTCACCGGGTTGATCGACCAGGAAGAGCAAAGCAGTGCTGATCACACCCATGGCAATAAAGAAAGCCATAAACTTCTTCTTTGATCCGCGAAAATCGGCAATTGCACCCAGTACCGGGCTGATGAGTGCCGCAATCAGGCTGCCGATGGCAACGGTATATCCCCAGATAGAAAGCGCCCCTTCGAGGGCAATATACGCCGCAAAATAGTTCGGCAGGATCGCGCCCATGACCGTGGTGGCAAAGGCAGAATTTGCCCAGTCATACATCACCCAGGCGAATTGAGCACGTTTCTTCTCAAGCTGTTCCATGAAGGTCTCCTTTGATAAAGTTTTGTTGACTAATTATAAAACCGAATTGAAAATTATTCGTTCCTAAATTATCAGCAGGTAAATCTTAACGGCTGCAATCAATCCAATCTTAATGACACAGCGCCTTCCTCGCCTATCCCCTATCAGCTAAACCCTATCAGCTTTTTTCTA
>DIXG01000027.1:1981-3831 GCA_002436005.1 Anaerolineaceae bacterium UBA6086
ACCATCTTCGCTGAGGGACAGCGACGCTACGTGGAGTCGCTCTCCTCCTATGCCCGCCAGTTCCTGGGACAGATGAACAAGCCGGATGTGGATTCAATCGAAGGGCTCTCACCTGCTGTATCCATCGATCAAAAAGCGACCTCCCACAATCCCCGCTCCACTGTGGGCACGGTGACCGAGATTTATGATTATCTGCGTTTGCTGTATGCCCGCGTGGGTATTCCCCACTGCCCGGTATGCGGCAGAGCTGTCCAAAAACAGTCTGCCCAGGAAATTGTCGACAGCATCGAAGCCCTGCCGCCTGATAGCCGACTGCAGATCCTTTCGCCCATCGTTCGGGAGCGGAAAGGCACTTACCAGGCGATCTTCGAAGAAATTCGCAAGGCCGGGTTTGTGCGCGTGCGCGTTGATGGCGAAACTTACTCATTGGAAGAAGACTTTCAGCTCGATCGGTATAAAAAACATACCATCGAAGCCGTGGTGGACCGCCTGATCTTGCGTGAACCGGAGAATGAAGAGGATGAAAAATCTATCCGGACGCGGATCACTGATTCAGTTGAGACCGCGCTCAAGTTTGGAGACGGCTATGTCACCGTGCAAAATCTCACGAAAGACCCACCAAAGGATATCCAGTATTCAGAACATCTTGCCTGCCCCGATCACGGCAGTGTCATCACTGAGATTGAACCCCGCACCTTTTCCTTTAACACGCCGCACGGCGCCTGCCCCACCTGCCAGGGCCTTGGCAGCCACCAGGAAATCAACCCGGATCTATTGATCCCGGATCCCTCAATTTCGCTGATGAACGGCGCGATTATCGATAACGCCTGGAATGGACCAAAGGATGACGGCGGTTATTACTGGCAAATGCTGGAGGCTGTAGCAAAAAAATATAAAATGGACCTGGAAACCCCGGTTGAGAGCATTCCTGAGGAAAAATTAAACAAGATCCTGTATGGCACAGGCAACGTCGAAACGAAAGTGGAATTCACCGGACGCAACGGGCGAAAAAGCTCGTTCAATGCTACCTTTGAGGGCGTGATCCCCAATTTGGAGCGCCGCTACCGGGAAACAAACTCGGAATATGTGAAAACAAAGATCGCTGAATTCCTGACCGATCGTCCCTGCCAGACCTGCGGCGGCGATCGCCTGCGCAAAGAAGCGCTGTCCGTCACCGTTGACGGTCACAACATCATTGAGGTCAGCCGATGGCCTGTACGCCGCAGCCTGGAATGGATCCATCACCTGGCAGGGGAAAACACCCCCTTGATAGAGCGGGAACAGCTGATTGCCGCACGCATTCTGCGTGAAATTCGCACCAGGCTGGAATTCCTTGTGAATGTGGGTTTGGACTACCTGACGCTGCAGCGATCCGCCGGGTCGCTATCCGGTGGCGAAGCCCAACGTATCCGCCTGGCAACACAAATTGGCTCGCGGCTGATGGGCGTGCTCTATGTGCTGGACGAACCCTCCATCGGGCTGCACCCACGTGACAACGAACGACTGCTGGTAACCCTGGAAGAAATGCGCAACCTGGGCAATACCGTCCTCGTGGTCGAGCACGACGAAGAGACCATCCGCCGGGCAGATTGGGTTGTGGATATGGGTCTTGGCGCAGGCGAACTTGGCGGTGAGGTGGTTGCTGAAGGTCCCCCGGAGACGATCATTGCCCACCCCACTTCGTTGACCGGCGCCTATCTATCCGGCCGCATGTATGTTCCCATCCCGGAAACCCGCCGAGAAGGTAATGGACACCACCTAATCCTGAGAGGTGCACGCGAAAATAATCTAAAAAACGTGACGTTGGATATTCCCTTGGGGAAATTCGTGTCCATGACCGGTGTCTCCGG
>DIXG01000016.1 GCA_002436005.1 Anaerolineaceae bacterium UBA6086
CATCGGAAAAAGCAAACCCTACCAGGTTATTCTCTTCCCAGAAGTCCTCATCATATTCCATTCCTTTTTCATCCAGGACGAGCTTGAATAAACGGTTCTTCACAACGTGAATTTCACCGTTCACCTCGCGCAATTGCTTCCGGGCTTCATCCACGGATGCCATCGTCATGTTCTGATAGGAAAGCACGAAAATAGCTTTGCTGTTATCAACCCATTCTTTATATCGATTTACGATCACTTCTTTTTCTTTACGAGTAAACGCCAATTTGTTCACCTCCTTCCAGTTCAATATTTTAAAACTTGAAGTCTTTACCTCAATTTTCCGCTGAGGTAAAGACTTCTGTCCATGACGCCTGTTGGCATCCTGTTAGTTCTATCAACCCTCACCTCGGCGGGATATTAAGCTCAGTTCTGAGCACCTGCTTTCTTCAGCGAAGCATTATTTAATTTTCAAGTGCTATGAATTATAGCACATACTCCCAAATTTACAAATTAATCGATGCAGCAAAAGGATCCACCTTGATCCCGGGTCCCATAGAGGACGTGACGGTCACACGGCGAATGAAGGCGCCGCTGGCGCCTGCAGGACGTGCCTGCCGTACCGCTCGCATGAAAGCCACCAGGTTATCATTCAGCTGTTCAAGCTCAAAGGAAACCTTGCCAATCGGCACATGAATGTTCGCGGTCTTATCCAAGCGAAACTCGATGCGACCTGCCTGAGCTTCTTTGATGGCATCTGCCATACGATCTGCTGGGACAACAGTACCGGCTTTGGGATTTGGCATCAGGCCTCGTGGACCCAAAACCCGACCCAATCGACCGACAGTGCCCATCATGTCCGGCGTCGCAATGGCGACATCAAAATCTGTCCAACCGTTTTGGATTTTTGCAACCAGCTCTTCAGAGTCGGCAACCAGATCTGCGCCTGCTTCACGTGCTGCTTCTGCGGCCTCACCCTGGGCAAACACAAGGATTTTTACTGTCTTACCCAAACCATGGGGCAAAACAACCACGTCGCGAATCTGCTGATCAGCCTGACGGGGGTCAAGGGTGGTGCGCAGATGAACCTCAACGGTTTCATCGAAACTGGCATAGCTGAGCTTCTTTAAAAGCTCAAGTGCTTCCATCGGGCTATAGAGCGTATCGCGATCAACCTTATTTCGTGCTTCTAAATATTTCTTTCCGTGACTTGCCATAAAAACTCCTTCGTGGTTCTAACGGATGTTCTCATCCTCCCACAAATATAAATTAATCCTCAACAACCGTAATACCCATGTTGTGGGCTGTGCCTTCGATCTGGCGCATGGCGCCTTCCATATCAATGGCATTCATATCATTAAACTTTTGTTCAGCGATCTCACGCACCTGGGAACGGGTAACCTTTCCAACCTTTTCCCGGTTGGGCTGACCTGAACCCTTTTCAATCCCTGCCGCTTTGCACAGCAAAATTGCCGCCGGTGGGGATTTTAATACAAACCGAAATGAACTATCCTGGAAGATCGTGATCTCTGCAGGGATGATCTCGCCAGCACGAGAGGCTGTTCGACCATTATAGTCCTTGCAAAAAGCCATGATATTAACACCGTGCTGTGCCAATGCGGGGCCAATTGGGGGCGCTGGATTCGCTTTGCCAGCCTGGATTTGTAGGGTAACAACTGCTTTTACTTTCTTTGCCACGTAAATACTCCTTTGTGGTTCAAACGGGATGCTCTCCCTCCCACATTTGACTAAAATTCTTTAAACTTTTTCGACCTGCAAAAAATCTAATTCAATGGGTGTTGATCGACCAAAGAAGTTGACCATCACACGTACTTTCGAGCGGTCCATGTCAATTTCATCCACAGTACCGTGGAAATCATTGAACGGGCCGTCAACAATTCGAACTTTTTCGCCCGGCTTGTAAGTGACCATGATCGTTGGCGCTTCAGCCTCCATCCGCTTCAAGATCTGCGAAACTTCTTCGGGGCGCAGCGGGATGGGATCATTACCCATACCCACAAAACCAGTCACGCCAGGTGTGTTGCGAACAACATACCAGCTTTCCTCGCTCATCCGCATGTTCACCAAAACATAGCCGGGAAAAACATGCCGCTCGATGGAGCGCCGTTTACCATCGCGCACTTCGATCTCTTCCTGTGTGGGAATGACCACATCAAAAATCTCATCCTTCATTCCCATCGACTCAATGCGCTGCTCCAGGTTATGACGAACTTTGTTCTCATACCCCGAATAGCAATGAATCACAAACCAGGCGCTATCTTCATCTTCATCTGCTTCAGCCATCCCCTCATCAGAGGCAGCTTCGCCCATCGGTTCAGCAGCATCCTCCACAGACGCGGCCAGTTCTTCCGTCTCTGAAACGGGTTGTTCTTGTTCTTCTGACGGAACTTTTTCTTCTGGTTTCTCTGTTGCTGCCATATCTACCTTACCAAACTCTATGCAAGCTGGCCAAAACTATAGGGTCACCAGGAAGGAAATGAATTGTGAAAACACAAAATCTAACACGCCAAGCAGCATGGCCATGATGACCATCACAATCATAACAAGGCGCGTCATTTTCCAGGCTTCCTTCGGTGTTGGCCAGGTCACTTTTCTTAATTCACCGATGGTCTCTCGCCAAAATCGCTGAATCTTCTGAATGATGTTTAATTTCTTTTTCTTAGCCGTCACAAGCATCTCCTTGCTTACGCCTAAAACGCCGCCTCAATAGACGGCGTTGAAAAATTCCAGGCAGGCCAGGTAGGACTTGAACCCACAACCCCCGCTTTTGGAGAGCGGTGCTCTGCCAAATTGAGCTACTGGCCTGTGAACGCTGAGAAACCGGTTATCAGATGGATAACCTTACCTCAACAGGATTACTTTACCTCGCGATGCATTGTATGATTCTTGCATCGTGAACAATACTTTTTCAACTCCATCCGGCCAGGATCATTTCGACGATTTTTCTCAGTCGTGTAGTTGCGCTCGTGGCACTCTGTACATTCTAATGTGATGACCGGGCGTATACCTTTTTTCTTCGCCATTTTTCACTCAATCACGGCTGCCCCGACGTTCGGGTTTGAGCTTCAGGGCAGCCATGCTATCCTTCCTAAAGAATTAATTACGCAATAATCTTGGTGATCACACCAGCGCCAACCGTCAGGCCGCCCTCACGGATTGCAAACTGTGAACCATTTTCCAACGCCACTGGCACGATCAGCTCCACTGAGATTGTCACCCGGTCTCCCGG